>JAZNFB010000072.1:0-5199 GCA_045588895.1 Candidatus Flemingiibacterium sp. | reverse complement strand
GTACTCGGTCACGCAGAGGTACGTCAGACGATTCATGTGCCGAGCGTTGGCACTATCGCAGGTTCGTACGTTCAGGACGGCAAGGTTTCACGTAACGCGCAGATTCGTGTTGTACGCGATGGTGTGGTGATCTTTGAGGATAAGATTTCCTCGCTCAAGCGTTTCAAGGATGACGCAAAGGAAGTTGCGCAGGGCTTTGAATGCGGTATCGGTCTTGATCGCTTCAACGACATCAAGGAAGGCGATATTCTCGAGGCCTTCGTGATGGAAGAGGTTAAGCCACAGTAAATAAACAAATGGGAGCTGTTTTGATTGGCAGCTCCTTTTTTGTGCGGAGCGCGACCATAGTTTGGTGCACGGGTGCTCATGTAGTGCTTCGAGGGGATATTCGCCAAGGGCGATGTGTTGAAAGTTGCGCAGCTGGTGTCTCATCCTCCTCGAATTACGCGAAGCTTGAAGCGCTTCACTTCGATTTGCACTCCCCACCTGTTCATTTTTCTGTAAAAAACGCCGTCAAAATCCGACAAAATGTAAAATAATTTTTACGCTCCCTCAACCCATTGACATCGACGTTTCAGTGTGTTAAAATTATTTTATAAGGTGCAAAAAAGCACCGCCCATCATATTATCGGAGATCATAATGAACCGTAAAATCTTATCCTATTTCAGCGGTGCAACCGCATCATTTTTGATATTTTCCTGTGCCCTTTCGCCAAATGTCACTGCAACCGGTACAACAGAGACCCTTCCCTCGCAGGACCTTCATCCCGAAACAGTACAGACGGAACCGGAAATTTCCGTTTTTCCCGATGTAACGCCGGAGGATTGGTTCCATGACGACGTTTACAGACTGATCGGCGAGGATATCCTGCACGGCTATTCCGATGGGCTTTTTCATCCGGAACGGGAGGTTTCAAATGCGGAATTTGTCAAAATGCTGATGGTGAGCCTCGGTTTCGATGTTTCCGAGGATTTCGATCTCATGCTCTTTGATGATCACTGGGCGTCAAGTTACATTTCATTTGCATATAAACACGATATCCTGACCGATGATGACCTGATTGCCGGCTTTAATCCGGATGCGCCAATATCACGTGAGGCTATGACCAGAATGACCGTCCTCGGCCTTGGTATCGATCCGGTTCAGATCGACGCTCCTTTCTCTGACGGCTCTGATGTATACGCTGATACCGCTTACAGAGAATATCTTCTTCGCGGTTATCTTCTTGACGACGATACGCGAATCTATGACAAGGACGGTACCGCACTGCGCAGTGAAGCATCCTCCATCATAACGCGTATCCTCGATTACCGTGACGATCCGTATTCGTATAAGCGTGACGTGATCCTTGAAAATGCTGCCACAGCAGAGCTGAATACCGAATCTGAACTACTTGATCTTTTCTATATTCTTAACCGCGAATTTATCACGGAGTTTACCTTCAAAACAAGCGTTCCGTATGACAAATGGGCCGACTATTACCGCCATGCCAATGTTATCCACTTAGAGCATTTTTATTCGTCATACCTGCACTGCTTATATGTTTCCGGAAGCAATACATATGCGCTCACGCTTGAATACAAAACCGATGTCGAGCTTCTGAAGCAGTATCACGACGAAGCAGAGGTCAAAGCAAAAGAAATTATCGCCGAAATAATTACGGGCGAAATGGACGATAAAGCAAAAATCAAGGCTATACATGACTATATCGTCATTAACTGCGCGTACGATTATGACAATTATGTCGCCGGCACAATTCCCTTTGAAGCAAGACTCGCTTACGGCGCACTCATTAAAAAATCGGCGGTCTGCCAGGGATATACAGCCGCATTTAACCTGCTTTGTAAAGAGGCAGGAGTCCGCTCTGTGGTCGTGACCGGTACGTCTCCGAGCAGCACCGATGTTCATGCTTGGAATATGGTTCTCGTTGACGGAGAAATTTATTATATCGATATAACCCATAACGATCCCGTGCCCGATCAGGCAGGTAAAGCTTCAAATAAATACTTTATGTTGAGTGCTGATCAGATGACAAATTTCGGTTACCTTTGGGATAAATCACTTTCGAATATTAAGTATTTTTATTGAGAAATTGTCATTAGAGGTGAGCGTTTGTGACGCCTCATCCGGCTCGCTGTGCTCGCCACTTTCCCTAAAGGGGAAAACTTTATGTTAGTCAAAGCGCAACCGAACAAAATAAACAATGAAGCAACAGAGCCGCCGACGAAGCTGGCGGCGGACAAACGATTACAGCAAACAAAGCGAATCCGGAGCCGAAGGCGGAGTTGAGCGCAAATCGAGCATAAGCCAAGGAAAGTGGGGGAGTCCGAGGGGGATGTAAACCTTCGCGCAGCGGTGGTGTCCGTCCCCTTCGAATTACGCGAAGTCCGAAGGAGTATACTTCCAACCTAAATACCTCCATAAACAAAAAAACAGAGTCGACTCAACAAAAAACGAGCCGACTCAAATTTTTTTAAATATTCACTTTTGTTCTGCATCAAAGCGCGATTCTTTCATCCTTTTAAGATTGTTAAGCTCGTCAATGAACGCGTCCGCTTCGCTAAATTCGCGATAAACCGAACAAAAACGAATGTATGCAACATCATCAAGCTCACGAAGACGCGCCATGATCCTCTCGCCGATCTCAACAGTCGATACCTCAATACGGTGACCGTTTTTGAAATCGGACTCAATTCCCGAAACAATATCCTCCATCTGTTCGTCCGAAACGGGACGCTTCTGGCAGGCTTTTTTTATGCCGTTCATTATTTTGTCGCGGTCAAATGCTTCTCTCGTATTGTCGCGCTTGCAAACAACCAAAGCACCGCGCTCCACTGTTTCATATGAGGTGAATCTGTGCTGACAGTTAAGACATTCGCGACGGCGGCGTATACTGCGCTCATCATCGATCGGTCGTGTGTCAAGCACCTTATCCTCGTTGCATCCGCAGATGGGACATTTCATAGCGTAAACCAAGCCTTTCTTTGCGGCGCGGCGTATGCGTCTACATCCGCGCAAAAACATCTGAAATATATATCATTATAACATACTAAAATAATTTTTTCAACCCCTTTATAAATTTTTTTCGATAAAAAACACACAAATCCCCATCCGACCGATTATACTGTAATATCCACATAAAGGAAGGTGATAACCGTGCCACCACTCATCGGCATTACAACTTCATTAAATAACGGCGGCGACTTTTTCCTGCGAAGACAATACTGCAGTGCGGTGCTTCGTGCCGGCGGTATACCGATAATGCTTCCACCTGTTTCAAAGCCGCGCGGCGTGCTCGGAATTGTTGACGCGGTGATATTTTCGGGCGGCGGTGACATTGCTCCGCAGCTCGCCGGTATAACCGATTACGATCCTATGCTCCTTTTAGAGGTTTCTCCGGAGCGTGATGAATATGAGCTTGAGCTTGCCGCGCTTACATATGAGCGTAACATCCCGTCGCTCGGTATCTGCCGCGGTATACAGATTATGAACTGTGCGTTCGGCGGCAGTCTGCATTTCCATATCAACTCTCACGCTCAAACCCTCTCACGTGAACAGCCCTCACATATGGTAACGCTCAAGACGGGAACACTTTTACGTAAGCTTGTTGGTGAATCGGAGCTTGCCGTGAACAGCTTTCATCATCAGGCTGTGAATATTCCGTCAAATGCCATGCGTGTTTGTGCTCTTGCCGAAGATGGTGTTGTTGAAGCCCTCGAAGCACCCGAAAAAGCATTTTATCTCGGTGTACAGTGGCATCCCGAGCATATGGAGGGTTACGCTTCGGAGGTGCTTTTTGCCGCGCTGTGTGCCGCCGCAGTAAGACGGTAACGCTCCCATTTGAGGCTTTCAAATTTCTGCCGCTTTTTCTTGCTTTGTCGAATCAGAGAGATAAAGAGAAAAATTAACCGAAATTTGATGTTTTTCTTGACAAGCGTTCAAATTTGCGATATAATTACAGTAAGGTAGTGTATACGCTCCTGAAATGTTAATATCTCACTGTATTGTAGAGAAGAAAGAGGTTTATTTATGAAATATTGTCCAAAATGTAATGCGGCTTGCGACGATAACGCGGCTTTCTGCACGACCTGCGGCTTTAACTTTGCAGCAGCTCCTCAAGCGCCACAGCGTCCCGCAGCTCCCCAGCCGAATCCGGCTTACAATCCGGCAACAGCAGCTCCGGCATACAATCCTGCCCCTGCAGCTCCGGCTTATGATCCCTATGATCACACGGCAAAGTTTGATCCCAAGGATGTTGCCGAGCATAAGCCCACGGCAATTTTGATTTATCTCGCCGGCATTATCGGCATAATCGTTGCCCTTCTTTCCGGCAAGTCATCGCCCTATCTTTCGTTCCACATCCGTCAGGGAACCAAGTTTGCTATCGTTGAAGGCTTCCTTGCGTTCTGCTCGATGATCTATTCAAAGGTTGTTTTCGGTCTTATTGACGGAATCGGCTCAAATTCAACTATTTTCAACATGAGTTATTCGGGTCTTAATGCTCTCCACATTGTCAGATTTGCATTCTCGCTTATTTCTGCCGGCATAATCATCTGTCTTGTTATCGTTTGGATCGTAAGACTTATAGCGTTTTTCAGCGTTTGCAAGGGTAAATCCAAGGAGCCTGCTATCATTCGCGGCTTCCGTTTCATGAAATAATACATGGGAGGATGACAGCATGGGTTTTTGTTCAAATTGCGGCGCACAGACAAATGACAGCTCTGCGTTTTGCATGAATTGCGGTGCGGCTCTTTCCGGCGCATCGGCTAATTCTTCAATGTCACAGACAGGCACATGGGGAACGGTACAGAATCAGCCTGCTTCTATGGGCGCATGGTCACCGACACCTCAGTTTCAGAGCTATTCCGCACAGCCGGCAAGTCCTGCAATTGCGGCTCTCAAGCGTATTGCAGCTTCTCCGCTGTTCCTTATAGCGACAATTCTCATTTCGGTTCAGATTTTGCTGCAGCTCATCGGTGCGTTTGTTAGCGGTGGCGTTATCACTCAAACAATGGCCGGTCTTTGCACCAGCGGCGCAATCAGCTATTGGGATTATGTGGAGTTTATGAGTGCGTCCGGTGATATTCTTTCATTATTCGACGGAATAGTTATTTTGGTTACGATTGTTTCACTGATCCCGGTCATACTCATTGCCGTTGGCTTGTGGTTGACATTTTCAGCGGGCGTGCGCAAGGGAA
>JAZNFB010000071.1:0-5676 GCA_045588895.1 Candidatus Flemingiibacterium sp. | reverse complement strand
CCTTGAGGGCGGCTACGTCGAGTGTACCTTCAAGAACGACGAAAAGGGCGACCCGCTGGTTACGGGCGAGGGCCTTGCGGCACTCGGAGTTATGTCTCCCGAGCTCTTTGAGAGCATGAAGGAGCAGACACTCAAGATCACAAAGATCGTTGCTGACGACCTTAAGACTATCGGTCTGGATCTTTGGGATATCAAGTTTGAGTTCGGTTACAACAACGGTGAGGTTATCCTCATTGACGAGATTGCATCCGGAAACATGAGAGTTTACAAGGACGGCAAGATCGTTGATCCCGTTGAGCTGACCAAGATGATCAACAACAGATAAGTTAATAATTAATGCAGTCTCTGTTTTATATGGCAGAGGCTGTTTTTTTGTTTAAAAATATTACATTATTTGGCGGTATGGGGTTGTTTTTTGAGGTGCGGTGTGGTATAATTAGGTGATAAATTCGATTTACGATGCAACTATACATTCGTGGGAGATGATGAGATTGAAATTCAAAACCTATTTATTTGATTTTGACGGTACACTTGTTGATTCAATGCCGGCTTTTATAACAACTATGCTGCGAATACTTGATGAGAATAATATTAAGTACGAAAACGACATCGTGAAAATTATAACTCCTCTTGGATATAGGGGTACGGCTAAATATTTTAAGGAGCTTGGCGTTAACATGGAGGTTGACCAAATGGTTGCACTCATGAACAGCTATGCGCTTGATGAATACAAATACCGTATTGGTGCTAAGTCTAACGTCATAAGCGTTTTAAAGCAGCTTCGAGAAAACGGCGCTGACCTTAATGTGCTGACGGCAAGTCCTCATTCTATGCT
Organism: Candidatus Flemingiibacterium sp.; assembly: GCA_045588895.1. GTDB lineage: Bacteria > Bacillota > Clostridia > Oscillospirales > CAG-272 > Flemingiibacterium. Next base: position 4,841 of record JAZNFB010000071.1, on the reverse strand, counting down.
TGATTGTTGTCTTAAGCGCCTTGGTGTATATGATCTTTTCACAAATGTATGGTCTTGTGACGATTTTAACACCACTAAAGCCGACACAGCCATGTACAAAATGGCAGCCGAGAAGATTGGTGCGTCGGTAGAGGAGATATTATTCCTCGACGATAATTATAATGCGGACAAAACCGCAAAGCTTGCCGGAATGAAGGTGTGCGGCGTTTACGACTCGTCTTCCGAGGATTATACAGACGAGATAAAAAGTATTGCCGATTATTACATATACGATTTTTCGGAGCTGCTTAAAATATAAAAACGAACATAATGAGGTCAGATATGAAATACATTGTCGATAACGATTTACATATACATTCATGGCTGTCGAGGTGTTCACAGGATCCGCTGCAAACGCCGGAGAATATTCTTAAATATGCCGAAGATAACGGACTTGGAACTGTCTGCGTGACCGACCATTTCTGGGACGAAACCGTTGAGGGCGCATATGACATATATCCGAGGCTAAACTATGAATATATAAGTGCGATAAAGCCGCTTCCAAAAACTGAAAATGTTCGCTTTCTGTTTGGATGCGAAGCTGATATCAACCAACATTTGACGCTTGGAATTTCTCGTGAACGGATGGAGCTGTTTGATTTTGTTATTATATCAACAACTCATTTTCATTCTGTTGGCGGAGCAATCAGCGAAGAAGATGCTTCAAGCGTGGAAAGCCGTGTTGCCGCATGGATTAAGCGTGTCGGTTTTGTGCTCGGTCTTGAGCTTCCGTTTCAAAAGATCGGTCTTTCGCATCTGACCTGTTCGCTCATTGCTCCGACTCGTGAGGAATATTTAGCGGTTCTTGATGCGATACCGGCGGATGAAATGTATCGTTTATTTAAAAAGGCGGCGCAGGTTGGCGTTGGCATTGAGCTTAATGCACGAGACATGACCTTTTCTGACAAAGAAGCAGACACAGTTATGAGACCCTATAAGATTGCAAAGGAATGTGGCTGTAAATTTTATATGGGAAGCGATTCACACCGTCCGTCAGGCTTTGAAAATGTAAAGGAGAAGTTTGAGAGAGCGGTTTCTATTCTCGGACTTTCTGAAGACGACAAGTTCCGCATTTGATTTTCGGCGGAAATATAATTTTTGATAGTATTATGGAGAAAACAAAATTCGGATTATGATATTTTAAAAAGGAGATGTAACAATGAAAAAAACATTAACATTCACATCCGAGCTTTGTTCAAACGAAATAAACGTGGGCGATATTATCGAGCTGCGTGATTTCACACCGTTTATTCCCGAGGGGGCGTTGGCTAATGAAGATGATGCCGACAAAAAAGAGAAGTGGGAGGTTCGTGAGTATCTGCTTATCGATGGAACACTCTGTAAGATGATGTTCTGCGATTATAGAATTGACGATGTGCTTCACTACACAGACAAGGGTACTCCGCCGGTTGTTGAAATTAAAGTGCCGTTTAAGGGACGCTATGCAATTTGGGTGGGATTACTCCATGATAACGGCGTGGATATTGCGCTTGATGGTGAAGATTTTATTGGAATCGGCCCTTGTGGCGGTGCTCGCTACGGACGAGCTTTTATTGATCCGAAGCGTGAACACCGTGTTTTCTGGAGAAATGCTGATCTTGATGATTCTGTTGTACGAATAAGAGTTCCGTACGGCACATATTCTGTAAACGATTTAGGAAAGGTATCAGCGGCTATTTTGTCGCTTCAGTTTGTACGTCTGCCCGATGATGCGCCGCTTGCTCCGGTTGATAATAATGCAGACAAGGAATTTATAGTTATCATCGATGGTTTTTCACATTATTTCAGCTCCGGTAAGCCGGGAGAATGTCTCGATCTTCGTCTTGTCAGAGCCTATAAGGACAGTGACGTTAAAACATTTTTCACCCAGATCATGGGACCGCTTAACTGGAAAAGTGACATTAACTCCTATCTTGGCGAGGGTATGACAGAGGAAAATTTTGTCGGTAAGCGTGCGGGTGACAGACGTATTGTCAAGTATATTGAGGATTCCATCAAAAACGGTAACGAGGCTATACGTAAGCTGACCGAGGAATGTCACAAGCATGGCATGGAAAATCACCTTTCTATAAGAGCGAATCTCTATTGGAAGGGCGACACAAAATATATGAAGGGCAACAACGACTGGAACGGACGCTGGTGGAACGAGCATCACGAAACCTGTTGTTTACCGAACAGTGCGCAGCTTGACTTCGGCAAAAAAGAGGTTCAGGATTATCATCTTGCGCTTTACCGTGACACGCTTGAAAAGTTTGATATCGACGGTATTAACCTTGACCTTACACGTTGGCCGAGATGTCTGCGTGCCGAACTGCACGGACCGGAGGTACTCGTAAATCTCTGCAAGGGTATGAAGGAAATTGCGCGTGAGTTTGAGGCAAAGCGCGGTCACCGCATCAGAGTCAGCCTCACGATGGTTGAATATTTCCATTCGGGTACAACGCTTGAAGCGCAGGCAATTGACTTTGAGGCACTTTGCGCTTCGGGTGCACTTGATTTTATCTGTTTGCAGGCTCTTGACCATGAGAAGTACGTTGAAATTGCGCACAAGTACGGCGTACAGCTTCACGGTGTTCTCGAGGATTACACTCCTTATCACAAGCTTGAAAAGGATGATCCGCTTTGGGCGTGTCCGGACGGAACCACGTTTGACGACCCATGTGCCGGTGATGAAATTCCGAATGACGATGAGCCAAAGTGTTATTACGTCGGTTCTCGTCCTGCGCCGTTTGAGAGATACCGTCAAATGGACGGGTATTATTCACAGGGACTTGACGGTACAGCCGTTTCAAACAGCTTCGGCGGTACACTTTATTTCCGTGACTGCGGTCATTCCGACGCTGTTGCAAAGCACGCTGAGGATTTCACGATATTTGGTCAGGTCGAGGGCGAATACATTTTCTTTCTTCAAAAAAGAGCTGAAAAATAAAAATGGACAGCCGTAAGACCGCCCTTGAATCAGTATTTATGAGGTGAAACAATGCTTAGGGAATTATTTTATAATACACGTACCTGCCGTACTTTTGATGAAAGCCGTATCATTACACGTGAGGAGCTTTGCGATATGGTGGACTGCGCACGACTCACACCTTCGTCGGCAAACATTCAGCCGCTTTCATACCGTCTTGTTTATGAAAAGGACGAGAGGGAAAAGCTCCAACCGCTGACAAAATGGGCAGGTGCACTCCCCGAGCTTGAGCTTCCACCGCCCTACCACCGCCCGACTGCATTTATCGTTATCTGTCAGGACACGGCAAAATTCGGTGATGCATCAAAATTCAAGTGTGACGTTGGAATTTGTGCTCTTGCGATATATATGCGTGCCGCAGAGATGGGGCTTGCAGGATGTATGATCGGCTCGTTTGACAAAAAGGGAACTGCCGAGGTGCTGTCGCTTGACGAAAATACAGTGCCGTTACTTGTAATTGCGCTCGGTAAAGCGGATGAGACTTGTGAAATTGTTCCGATAAAGGATGGACAGACGAAATATTACCGCGAAGGCGGCAAACACCTCGTACCAAAGCGTGAGCTTGAGGATATCATCATTTAAGAAAATCAAACTCTATCTGAATATCCTCCGGCGGTTCATCCCAAAGGTTGATTATCTTTCTGCCGAGCTTTTTGGCATATTTGACTGTGGAGCGTGTTCCGCCGGTGCTTGGTACTTCGGGATTGTCTTCCCAATAGCAGACGCAATATTTGCTTGCATCAACCATGGCGTGGTTTCTCATATGCATAACGCCGCCGTGGTAATGCTCCGAAAGAATCTGAACGCTGTCTGCACGTCTGCGTATTTCTTTATAAATTTCAATATCGCGGTTGCTCCATCCTCTGTGCTGATTTTGGCAGGGTAGAATAAGATGGAGCTTTACTGCGTTTTGTGATTCTTTATATTTTAAAACCGAAAGTGCGGCGATCGTATCAAAGCCGAGTGCTCCGCCCGTATAGAAGTGTTCAATTCCGTGCTCGGCGAGGTAGCTTATTTCAAGATTCAGCTTTTCGATAAGCTTTGTGATGTTTCCCGGAGAGATTTTTCTGTGCCCGGTAAAGCAGCAGGATTTGTCTATGTTAACTGCCATATGCCCTCCAAACAAATGTTCTGAAAATATTATATCACAGAAAAATATGTTTGTAAAGGGCTTTTTACAAAAAAATCAAAATAATTTCAGCCTCTCTGCGTTAATTCTGCAAAAAGGCTGATTTTTTAGTTATATGACATCTATCGCATAGCCGAGCGCGAATGAATATATCGCAACACGTGAAACGGACTTTGAGCTGATTTTTTCGCAGGCTGCCTTGTAATAGGAGAGCTGAAGCTTGTGACGTTCAAGCAGCATTGCTTCGGCTTCAGTCTGATCAAGTTCTGATGGGATATAGTCGGTTTTATAGTCGATTATCGTGAGTGTTCCGTCGGGATTTTCATAAAAGCAGTCGATAACGCCCTGAACGAGTATGCTTTCATTTTTTAGTTCATCCGCGAGATCGCGATCTGAGGTGAAATTTGAGGCAGGGAGCTTTACGTTGAAGCGGTGCTCACGCCATATGTGAGGGGAAGCCGAGATTTGCGCAAAGGTTTCGCCCGAGAAGAATCTTGCAATACCGCGTACGTTAATTAGCGATGCCGCACGTTTTGTTATGAATTTTCCGTCTGCAAGCCGAGCTGCCTCGTCCTCAATTATTTCGGCGAGATCATCAGAGGGTGAGGTAAAGCGTGAAAAATCGCAGAACTGCATAAAGAGATGTGTCGCAGTACCTCGCTCGGCTCCGCTCGCCGTCGGTGCACTCTCACCGTCGAGAAAGAG
>JAZNFB010000070.1:0-3203 GCA_045588895.1 Candidatus Flemingiibacterium sp. | reverse complement strand
CAACCAGATGGCAAACGACCCCGCAATGGCTGCAAAGCCCGAGAAGGTCAAGGAAGGCATCGTTATGGGTAAGCTCGGCAAGTTCTACGAGAACAACTGCCTTGCAGAGCAGGCTTACGTTAAGGATGACTCCATGTCCGTTGCAAAGTATATCGCTTCTGTAAACAAGGGCATCAAGATCGCATCCTTCGTTAAGTACGAAAAGGGCGAAGGCCTCCAGAAGAGAGAAGACAATCTCGCAGAAGAGGTTGCAAAGCTCACTTCCGGTCAGTAATTAACCGAATTTGAAAGATCCTGTCATAGACCGTAATCGATTTATGACAGGTTTTTTTGTGTAAATTTTTATGTATTTTGTGACGTCGGTGTTAACACTCGTCGCCGGGGTTAAAAAATATTGTTTTGTAAGCAAAAATTTTACGATAACTCTTTACAAATTGAGGAAAATCGGTTACAATATATATAAGGGTGTTATGACTCTACTTATTAATAAGGATGGTATTCTATTATGAGCGAAACTGCCACACCGAAATTCAAACGTGTCTTACTTAAGCTTTCGGGCGAAGCGCTTGCTCCGAATGAGGCGAAACGCCGTGAACTTGCCGCAAAGGGTGAGTATCCGATTCTCGATTACGATATGCTCGACAGAGTTGCAAAGGTCGTTAAAAAGTGTACCGAGATCGGAACACAGATCTGCATTATCGTCGGCGCAGGCAATATCTGGCGCGGACGTCAGGGAACTAATATGGACAGAACACGTGCCGATCATATGGGTATGCTTGCAACAACCATCAATGCTCTCGGTCTGCAGGATTTCTTTGAGCAGAACGGCATTGACACACGCGTGCTCACCGCTGTTGAAATGAAGCAGTACGCCGAGCCTTACATCCGTAACCGTGCGGTTTCGCATCTTGAAAAGGGCAGAGTTGTCATTCTCGGAGGCGGACTCGGTATTCCGTTTATTTCAACCGACACAGCTGCTGCGGTGAGAGCTGCCGAGATTGGTGCTGATGTTATACTTATGGGTAAAAACATCGACGGTATTTATACAGCTGACCCGAAGAAGGATCCCGATGCAACACGTTATAAGGAAGTTTCATATAAGGAGATTCTCGCAAAGGATCTCAAGGCGATGGACTCCACAGCCGCTTCCTTTGGAAACGAAAACCACATCAAGACATTTGTTTTTGAACTCAAAGAACCCGAAAATATTTATAAAGCTATAATCGGCGATGTTGAGGGTACTATTGTAATAGATGAATAATTAAAATTACACACAGAAAGGATAAATATTATGAAACTTGATTGTAAAGCTTTTGAAGAAAAAATGAAAAAATCTATCGCTTCCTATGAAGCACAGCTCGGCGATATCAGAGCAGGCAGAGCAAATCCCGGTCTTCTTGATAAGATTGACGTTGACTATTACGGTGCTCCGACAAAGCTTAACCAGATGGCAGAGGTTAAGGTTACCGATGCAAGAACCATTGTTATAACTCCTTGGGATGCAACCACGCTCAAGAATATGGAAAAGGCTATCCTTGCTTCCGATCTTGGTATTACACCTGTGAACGACGGTAAGATGCTCCGTATAACATTCCCGCAGCTTACAGAGGAGCGTCGTAAGGAGCTTACAAAGAAGGTTGCAAAGATGGGCGATGACGCAAAGGTTGCTGTCAGAAACATCCGCCGCGATGCAAACGATGCGGCAAAGAAGATGAAGAAGGACGGCGAAATGACAGAAGACGAGCTTAAGGCTTCGGATAAGTCTGTTCAGGATCTCACAGATAAGTATATTGCAAATATTGACGAGATTACCGCACGTAAGAATAAGGAGCTTATGGAAATATAAGCACCGAGAGGGGGTGCCGTGCTTTTGCGGCATCTCTTTTAATATAAAATTATCGGAGTTTAAAATGTTTTCTCATGATCTTGAGAGCGGCAAGAAAAAGCTCTCGCATATTGCGTTTATAATGGACGGAAACGGCAGATGGGCAAAAAAACGTGGACTTCCGCGCGAAAAGGGACACACTGAGGGTGCTAAAACCTTCAGGCGTGTTTCCGAATATTGTTTTCGAGGCGGAATTGATACGGTTACCATCTATGCTTTCTCAACCGAGAATTGGAGCCGTCCCGAGAAAGAAGTGAACGCTATTATGAAGCTGTTTGCCTCTTATCTCAAGCAAGGCATAAAGGAAATGACAGAAAAGAATACACGTGTCACGTTTCTCGGCGATAAGTCACCCTTTCCAGAGGCGACACGTGAACTTATGGAACGGCTTGAGCGGGATTCTGCCGGAAATAAATACCGCTTGAATGTTGCGGTTAATTACGGTGGAAGAGCGGAGATTGTTAATGCCCTCAACCGTCTTGCGGCGAATGGCGTTACGGAATTTTCCGAGGAGCTTATTGAAAGTGAGCTTTATACGAAAGGGCAGAATGATCCCGATCTTATTGTACGTTCAGCCGGAGAAATGCGACTTTCCAACTTTTTAACGTGGCAATCTGTTTATTCCGAATTTTATTTTTCCGACACCCTGTGGCCCGATTTCGGTGAAGCCGATGTTGATGCGGCGGTTGATGCATATTATCATCGTGTGCGTCGCTTCGGCGGAGTTGTTTGATCAATAGAGTACTAAAGGGGAATTTATTATGAAACTGCGCATACTCACAGCTATTATAGGCTTACCGCTTGTTGTGGTTGTACTGTTATATTCCGATACGATTGTGCTTCCGATTGTGTTGGCTCTCGCCTGTGCCATCGGTGAATTTGAAATGCTCGGCTGTATTGGACAGCGAAAGAAGCTCGAAGTTACGCTGCCGTCTCTCATTTATGCGGCGGCTGTACCGTTTTCAGCGCGTTATGTTGTCAATTTTACAGAGAGAGATTCATATTTCCTTGCTGTCTTTGGCGTTGTAACATTCATATATATGTTTTATATGATGTCGCTTGCGGTTGTTTCAAAGGGAACAAAGACTATCGGTGATATGACGTTGACTGCCGCTACTGCACTTTATATAACCGTCGGATTCTCGAGTATGATTATGCTTCGCGACATGAATTATAACGATAATAATTTCGGATTCTATGTATTCATGCTTATTTTTATCGGCGCATGGATACCAGACGGTGCCGGATATTTCTGCGGACGCGCTTTCGGAAAGCATAAGGTTATTCCTGATGTCAGTCCGAAAAAGACAGTCGAAGG
>JAZNFB010000069.1:0-4233 GCA_045588895.1 Candidatus Flemingiibacterium sp. | reverse complement strand
GTACTTTTCCGAAAGCTCCGCACCTATCTCATTAAGCTTATCTGCATTCTTGTGTGGACTCACGGTCAGCGTCGTTGCGAAATAATCAAATTTCCCGTCATTCTCCGCCATGTAACGTGCTGTCGCATCAAGACGTTCCAGATAACAGGAAAAGCAGCGCACACCGCCCTCGGGAATCGTCTCAAGTCCACGTGACAATTCAAGAAAGCGACTCGGATCATGCTCGCAGACGATAAGCTCTATCTTATTTTTGTGTTCCATCACCGATATAAGCCTCAATAGCTCATCGACACGCTTTTTGTATTCGTTTTCATCGGTAATATTGGGATTGTAAAAATATAGAGTTATATTAAAATATTTGGTAAGATACTCTAAAACATAGCTTGAACAGGGTGCACAGCAAGCGTGCAAGAGCAAGCTCGGAGCTGACTTTTCTGCCTCTATTAACGCAAGCTCCCTATCAAGCATTGCCTGATAATTTGTTTTTATATTTTTCAAATTAATATTGCAACCAGACTTTCTTTGTGGTATAATTGTTTTATGATATAATTTATATTATTAACGATAAGGAGGCGGAACGGTTTTGAGCAAAAAGAAAAGAAGAAAAAAGCATCAAAACAGAAAAGAAAAAATATATCCGATAAAGCCAGTTTCCGCATCCGCTGAAAAAGTCAAGGAAGTCACAGTCGATGTCCCAAAAGTCGAGAGCTTTGTGCCGCGGTCAGTTATAGCAACAAATCTGATATTTGCGATTATAACCGTTGCCGCCGCAGTTTTTATGATATCACAGCTTTTCTGCGAATATAATTATAAATATTCAACGCATGAGCTTCCGCACGAGGCGCAGAGTGACAGTGAATTACAAAATGTCTCACCCATTGACGAGGCTGATGCGCCGCCAATTCCGAGAGAACCGGTTATTTACGATTTTGCAAGCGCCGTTCCCGAAAGTGCGGCTGTTGATTACGATTATTTCAATGACACCGTATTCATCGGCGACTCGAGAACCAAGGGACTTATAAACTATTCAAAGCTTTCACCGTACGATTTTTCCTCCGTCGGACTCAACGTCGGACTCTTATTGACACAGCCGTTTATCCGTCTGCCCGATGAGGAGGGAGAACTGCAGTCATATACCCTCATTGAAGCGCTTGAACGTGAGGACGTAAATTACAAGGCCATCTATATAGCAACCGGACTTAACGAGCTTGGCTGGCCTGTGGACGGGTTTATCACCACGTTTTCCGATTTCATTGATGCTCTGCGTGAAGTTACCGATGTTCCGATATACGTTCAGCTTATAATTCCTGTAACGACTTATTCTTCAGAAACAACAAAATTCGGTATCACCAATGAAAAAAATGTTATATTCAATGAACGTCTCACAGTCCTTGCAAAACAAAAGGAGTTCTTTCTTCTCGATCCCCGTGATCTGTTCACGCTCGAGGACGGCACTCTCGATCCTGCACATTCGTCAGACGGAGTTCACTTGAATCGCGACTCCTGTGCCATTCTTGCAGATTATTACCGCACTCATGTTGTTGACCTTTATAAATACGATAACACACGTCCGTCGGAATAATATTTCTGCCACACAAAAACAATAAAATCAGATTTCGGAGCTGTCCTTGCCAAAATGCAGACAACTCCGATTTCTTTATTTTCTCCGACTGTCGAGGTAATTCTGCAAAATTATCTGAGCCGAAAGCGTATCAACTGCCGCCTTGCGTTTCTTTCCGCGTGTATCAGTGAAATTGAGTATCTGATGTGCCGCCATTGTGCTGCATCTCTCATCAAACATCTCAATTGGCAGTCCTGACGCTTCACCAAGCAGTCTTGCAAATTCCTCTGCGTGCTCTGCTCTCGGTCCGCGAGTGCCGTTCATGTTAATAGGAAGCCCGACGACTATCCTCGTAACGCCGTACTCCTTTGCCTTCTCGCTGACAAGCAGTGCGGTTTTCGGCATATATGTTGAGTTCACATATCCGATTCCGTTTGCAAGCATACCGAGTGTATCACTGACGGCAAGTCCCGTCCGTGTATCGCCAAAATCGACGCCTAAAATCCTGTCAGCCATCTCTTTCCTCACAGTACAATTTCATTTTCGCGCATGAAAGCTTCAGCCTGTGCCGCCGTCGGAATCGAGCTTGACGCACCGGCTTTTGTTGAAACCATTGCACCAACCACATTAGCATATGTAACCGCACGCACAATGTCGCCCGTTTTCATATATTCAAGCGTCATCGCAGCTGAAAATGCGTCGCCTGCGGCAGTTGTGTCAACGGCTTCAACCTCATACGGAGCAACCACCTTCGAATACTTTCCGTCATGGATATACGCACCGCGATCGCCAAGCTTGATTACAACATATTTCGTCTCTACCTTCTGCATAAGCACCGTTGCCGCACGCAGACATTCGTTTATGGTTGAGGGCATGATACCCGTCAGCGCATAGGTTTCAATTTCATTTGGGGAAATAACCTCAAGCGGTCCAAAGCGGTCGAGCGGATAATTACGTCTAGCAGGTCCGGCATCAACAAAGACGGGGATGTTTCTCTCCTTTGCAAACTGTGTCGCAGCAACCACTGCGTCCGTCGGAATTTCAAACTGAAGCAGAACCGCATCGGGAATACACGTCATCGCATCCTCAACATCCTCGGCCGTGAGATTCGCGTTTGCGCCGGGATAGACCACGATACGGTTGTTTGCGTTTTCCTCAACGATTATTGATGCAAGTCCCGTTGGTGCACTTCTGTCATTTATTATAAAGCGTGTATCAATTCCGCAGTCCTCATAAAGCGATTTGAGACGCTGTGCATGAGCGTCATTTCCGAGCCTTGCACAAAAAATAGAATCAGCACCGAGCCTTGCAAGCGTTATAGCGGAATTTGCACCCTTTCCGCCGGGAACATAGTCGTAAGTGCGACGCTCAATCAAAGTCTGTCCTGCTTCAGGCAGCTTACCGACGCGCATCACAAAATCCATATTCGCAGAGCTGACAACGAGAATCCTCTTTTGCATTTCAGTTATCCTTTCTTGGGAAAGAAATTAATATTCGTAAGTATTGCCGCCGTCGATTATCGTAACGTGGTTCTTTCCGTCTGCCGAAGCTTCACAGCGTCCGACGATCTTTGCTTCAACTCCGTACTTCTCTGCAGCCGCAATGATAAAGTCTGCATCAGCCGCATCGCAGTAAAGCTCCATTCTGTGTCCCATATTGAACACCTGATACATCTCTTTATCGCCGATATCGGAGTTTTTCTTGATAGCCGCAAAGAGCGGAGGTATTTCAAAAAGATTGTCCTTGATATAATGAATACCCGAGCCGAAATTCTTGCATTTTGCCTGTCCGCCGCCTGTGCAGTGGATCATACCGTGAACAGCCGAGCGCTTTTTATCGAGTATTTCCTTGATAATGGGAGCATATGTACGTGTCGGCGAGAGAATGGCGTCAATAGCGGTAACATCAGTACCGGGAAGAATATCGTTAACGCCGTATGTGCCGCAGTAAACTTTGGAATTATCGATGGTATTCGAGTATGTTTCGGGATATTTCGCCGCATATTCGTGTGAAAGCATAAGGTGACGTGCCGCGGTCAGACCGTTTGAGCCCATACCTGCATTGTACGATTTTTCATAGGTTGCCTTGCCAAATGAAGCAAGACCGACAATAACGTCGCCTGCCTTGATGTTGTCGCAGTCGATAACGTCGCTTTTCTTCATTCGAACAAAGAAGGTCGAGTCAACGATAAGGGTTGAAACAAGGTCACCAACGTCTGCAGTCTCACCGCCCGACATTGTGATTCCGATACCGTATCCACCAAGCATCTCGCAGAAATCTGTGTAACCGTCGATAACAGCCTTGATAGCCTCACCGTTTACGCGATGAGCATTTCTTCCGATTGTGTTTGAAAGCACGAAACCGTCCGTCGCACCGATGCAGAGAAGGTCATCAAGGTTCATAACAACGGAATCCTGCGCGATATTATAGAAGGCAGAAAGATCACCTGTTTCCTTATATTTGATGTAAGCGAGTGAGGATTTTGTTCCGGCACCGTCGGCGTGCATAGCCGCACAATATTCGGGGTCACCGCAGGGATCGGGAATTATTTTACAGAAAGCACCGGCAAAAACGCCCTTGTCCTGCTTTGAAATTGCACTGTGCACCTCGTCTTTTGTGGCAGAAACACCACGGGATAAATAAGCGTCAGACATTTTTATATCTCCTTTTGA
>JAZNFB010000068.1:0-2931 GCA_045588895.1 Candidatus Flemingiibacterium sp. | reverse complement strand
GAGGGGCAACGCCAAGGAAAGCGCGATCGTAAACACCTCCGAAATGCTTTTGAACATGGCAAATCACAAGGCTGTCTTTGATAAAAACAGAAATAAGATCTAAAGGGGGAGCAAATCATGTCAAAAATTAAAATTATGTGTACCTCTACCGGATGTATTGATTACGCACCCGAACGCTACAAGTCGCTTGGGATCGATATAATCCGCATCCACGTTTTTTATAACGGAAGGGAGTACCGAGAGGGATATGACCTTGATCCCGTGGATTTTTACCGTCAACTTGAAACCATAGAGGACCCTAAGAACCATCTTCCCACGACCGGAATGCCCGATACTGAGGAAATTATGGAATGCTTTGACAGCGCGATTGCGGACGGATATGATGAGGCGATAGTCTATGTTATTTCCTCTACACTCGGCGGAACGTATAATAAGATCTGCCTTGTGGCAAAGGAATATGAGGGCAGATTGAAGATCCACGTCGTTGACACCAAGATAACGAGCTTCGGCGAGGGACTTCTCGCCATAAAGGCTGCTGAATACGCAGCGAAGGGAATGTCATCCGACGAGATCCTTCGTGAAACAAGATGGTCCTTGAAGCATCAGAAATTTATGGGAATTGACGGCAAGCTTGATTATCTCATCTATAACGGCAGACTTAAGGGCGGCAAGGCGTTTATGGGTCAGCTGTTAAATATTTGTCCCGTTATTCATATGGCAGAGGACGGCGAGATCGTTCCGCTTGAGAGCATACGTACCCCAAAGAAGGCGCTGGCAAGAACTGCCCAAATTATGAGCGAGCTTATAGGCGACAGAGACCCGAAGGATTATCTTTTGTGGCACGTTTACACCGGTCCGTCGCTTTTGGAAACGCTCAAGGAGATAGAGGGAAAATACGGAATCAAGACAAATCACGAGGCGGTGATAATGTCCCCTGTCAGCGGATGTCATAACGGGCCGTGGCTTGCGGGATACGGACTTTTGTTCCTCAGACGCGAGGACGAACCCTTGGAGGACTGAATATGTTAACAGTAAAGCAAGTGAGCACCGCTCACGACATAAAGGAATTCATTGAATTTCCGCTTCGAATGTATAAAAAATGCCCTTGTTTCGTTCCCGCGCTCTACGGAGATGAAAAAAAGCTTCTGAAGTCGGGCGGATTCTCGGATACGGCTGAATCGGTATTTTATTTGGCGGTTCGTGACGGAAAAACCGTTGGCAGAATTCAAGGAATTATTCAAAAGCAATACAATGAGATACATAGCGTTTCGCAGATCCGCTTCACGCGGTTTGATTGCGTTGACGATCAAGATGTTGCCAATGCGCTGTTTCGTGCTGTTGAAGAATGGGGACGCGAACGCGGTATGAATGAAATATGCGGCCCGCTCGGATTTAACGACCTTGAGCGCGAAGGCTTGCTCGTAGATGGATTTGATGAGAATTCCACCTTTGAGGAGCAGTATAATTATGAGTATTACGCAAAGCTTATTGAAAACAACGGATACACCCGCGACGTTGATTGGGTTGAATACGAGCTGAAAATGCCCGAAAAGCGAAACGAAATGCTCTCGCGCGTGGCAAAAAGGACGATGGAGCTTCATAAGCTTCATATTGCCGACACAAGTATTCCGAAAAAGAAGTATATTGAAAAATACCGTGACGGATTTTTTGAATGCCTCGACGTTTGCTACCGTGACCTTTATGGTACGGTTCCGATTTCCAAGGAATCACAGGATGAGCTCGTGGATCAATTTATGTTGATCGTAAATAAAGAATACGCCGTTTTTATCTGTGATGAAAACGAGCGAGTCGTTGGCTTTGGGCTGTGTTTCCCCGGCATTGGAGATGCGGTGAAGAAAAGCGGCGGCAGGCTTACGCTCCCGGCCCTTATTAGAATTCTAAAGGCGGTAAAGAATCCCGAAACGATCGACCTTGGTCTTGTTGCCATTCGCCCCGAATATCAGAACACGGGAATCAACGCCGTCATTATTGACGGAATGCTGGAAATTCTTGAAAAGGGCAATGTGAAAAAGTGTGAGACCAATCTGAATCTTGAGAGTAATACGGCGGTTCGGGCACAGTGGAAATATTTCAATGCGCGTCAGCACAAGCGCAGAAGATCTTATAAAAAGAATTTGGAGGATGGCTATGTTAGATAAATTAAAAGAAATACTCGGAAAGGTATTGCCCAATATTGATATGTCTGTTGTAACCGAAGAAACAAAGCTAATGGACGATCTCGGATTTGACTCCCTCGCTATGATGATGCTCGCAATGGAGCTTGAAGATGCTTTTGATTTCAAATTTACCGAGTTTGTGAAATTTGAAACTGTTGGAGAGGTTTGCGGCTATCTTGAATGCCGCATATAAAGGACCGTCGCCTTAATATGAAAAGATTTTTCAGCAGGCATCAAATTTTAACAGTGCCAAATCTTTTGAGCCTTGTACGTATCATACTGATTCCCATCATCGTTTGGCTTTACAGCTTCGAAAAAAATTATTACGCTGCGATCGGTGCGATCATTTTATCCGGTGCAACCGATATTGTTGACGGTTGGATTGCAAGGCATTTTAATATGATCTCCGATTTCGGAAAGGCACTCGATCCTCTTGCAGACAAGTTGACGCAAGCAGCACTTTTGCTTTGTCTGCTGTCTGAGTATAAGATGATGTGGGGGCTTACTGTTATTTTCGGAGTATGTGAAATAGTAAAGCTTGCGCTTGGAATAATCATCGCAAAAAAGCACGACGAGGTAGTCGGTGCGAAATGGTATGGCAAGGCAAATACCGTTATCATTTATGTAACGATGATGCTTTTGATACTTTTTCCGCAAATGGATGAAATAACGGCAAATACGTTAATGCTGATTTGCGGAGCGGTTATGATAATAGCTCATACTTTGTATTTTAGATTATATTTTATGATTTTAG
>JAZNFB010000067.1:0-2560 GCA_045588895.1 Candidatus Flemingiibacterium sp. | reverse complement strand
CGGCGCATGGAAATTTCTCATGCCGATGGATTATCTCATTGCGAAGTTCACCGGAAACTGCGTTACAGATCACAGTATGGCTTCGGGAACACTCATGTACGATCTTAAAAATCTCTGCTGGAGTCGGGAAATACTCGATTTTTACGGCATTGAAGAAGAAAAGCTGCCGAGTCTTGCTTTTGGCGGCGAATCTGCAGGAAAGGTTCTTCCCGAGGTTGCAAAAAAGCTCGGACTTTCCGAGGATTGCGTAGTCGGCGTGGGTGCACAGGATCAGAAATGTGCGGCGCACGGTGTTGGCTTGTGTGATGGCGTTATGACCATTTCGCTCGGCACTGCGGCGGCGATCACAAAGCTGTGGAATGAGGCAAAGACCGAAATTAACACCGGTGTTGGCTGGTGCGGTTATGTTAAGCCGGGTGCTTTCGTTACAGAGGGTACTATCGGTACGGCAGGAACTTGTCTTCGTTTCACAAGAGATCTTATGTTTAAAGATGAAGATTACGTAACCATCGATAAGGAAGCAGAGGCGGCACGTGAGCGCGGAAGCTCGGTCATCTTCATTCCTTACATGACAGGAAGCTCGGATGAGGAAAATATCGTTTCCAACGAGGGCTGCTTCTATGGCGTAAACCTTGCTTCGCAGAGAGGTGATTTTGCGCTTGCGGTCATGGAGGGTATTGCATTTGAAATGCGTGTCATTCTTGAAAAGATGGAAGCTTACGGTAATATACATACACTCATACTTCTCGGAGGCGGAGCAAAGAGTAAGCTCTGGTCGCAGATAATCGCTGATGTGACGGGTATGCAGCTTAAGGTTCCGACGGTTATTGAGGCTGCCGGTGCAGGTGCGGCGAGACTTGCGGCCGAAGCGGTTGGCGACGATATTCCACCGCTTGAAATTGAGGGTGTATACAATCCCTCGGAGCGTAATTTGGCGTATGAGAAGAAATACGGAAAATACAAGCAGATTATTGAAAAGCTTTGGACAAAGGAGTGAGACAGACGGTGACAGCAATAAAAAATGCACGTGTTGTGCTTGAATATGAGGTTATCGAAAATGGTGTTGTTTTAATCGACGGTGACAGAATCACTGCGGTTGGAGCTGCAGACAATGTGACGATTCCCGAGTGTGCTTCGGTTTACGATGCAAAGGGCGCATATGTCGGTCCCGGCTTTGTTGATATTCACGTTCATGGCGGAAACGGTCACTTCTTTTATGAAAATCCGCTTGCTGCAGCCGAGCATTTTCTTGATCACGGTGAAACAACGGTTTTGGCAACGCTTTATTATGATCTTACGAAGGCTGAGTTCCTTGAATCGATTGAGCGTGTAAAAGCGGCAATGGGGCAGGGAATGGCAGGTAATGCAATCGGCGGCTTCTATATGGAAGGTCCTTACATGAATCCCATGTACGGTGCTCAGCTTGAAAACAACAAGTGGAGAGGCGAGATTAAAGCCGAGGATTACACCGAAGTTGTTGAAGCGGCAGGAAAAGCTGCAAAGGTTTGGGCGATTGCTCCCGAGCGTCCCGGACTTGAGCCGTTTTTAACAAAGGTAAAGCTTGTTAATCCCGATGCGGTTATCGCCGTCGGTCACAGTGAAGCAACACCTGCGCAGGTTAAGGCACTTAAAAAGTACGGCATCGGCTTGCAGACGCACTGCATGGACGCAACCGGTCGTGTTACACCTGCATCGCCGGGTACAAGAAGTTGCGGTCCCGATGAGGCTTGTCTCATGGATAAGGACATTTACTGCGAGATGATCTGTGATTCGCAGGGAATACACGTTGCACCGGATTTGCAGGAGTTTATCATTTTCGTTAAGGGCATTGACAAGGTGGTTCTGATTTCGGACAGCTATGTCAGCGATGAGCCGACACCGGCAGAGTTTGCTCATATAACCGATCTGCAGTTTGATCCGAGCGGCGGACTTTGCGGAAGTAAGCTCACTCTTGATAAGGCTTGTGCAAATGTCATGAAGCATACCGGCTGCAGTGTAAACGATGCATTCCTTATGGCGTCGCGTAACCCGGCAAGAGCTATCGGTATGGGGAATGAGCTTGGCAGTATCGCTGTCGGCAAGAGAGCGGATATTGTTATCGTTGATGACGGATTTAATGTCGAAAATGTTATGCTGAAAGGCAAATTTATTAAATAAAGGAGTTACTATTATGTTAAAAGTTGGAATGACAAGAGTGGATATCACACCTCCGCTTGGTATAGAGCTTGAGGGCTATCCTCATTATCCGAGAAACAATACCGGTGCACACGATCCGCTTTATGCGGCTTGTATGTATCTTGACAACGGCAAGGATGCTGTTGCAATGATTACGCTTGACCTTCTGTTCTTCTCGAAGATATATGCGGCAGAGGTTCGCCGTAAAGTAGAGGAAAAATGCGGAATCAAGGGTGCAAACATCATGTTCAGCTGCTCGCATACTCATTCCGGACCTGCTACATCGGGCTTCATTGATGTTGAAGACCTCGAAAAAGGCAGAAAGCAGCCGATGGAATATATCAACAGCCTTATTGCAAAGCTCGTTGATCTTATCTGCGATGCA
>JAZNFB010000066.1:0-2591 GCA_045588895.1 Candidatus Flemingiibacterium sp. | reverse complement strand
AGATTAAGCGGTTCTGCCCAATCTGATTTGCCGAAAATGCGGGTTTTGCCTTGTGTGCATATAGCAAGGATGGCTAGAGAGGCTGCACCTGCCATATCTGGGGCGGTCTGTGTAGTTTCGGAAACAGCCTTTACATAATCGCGCAGAACAGGCGGCAAAGCATCAACCGGAAATGGCGGCAAAGCGTATTCGTCAAACGGTATTGGTGCCTCCCACGCAGGCGGTGAATTATAGACGTCGGGCGGTATGTATCCTTCCGAGGACGCTACCTTATCTTTATAAAAACGTTTAGCGCTGTTCCATATGGTGCCAAGCTCGGTCTGCTCCAGCGGTGGCGAGCACTTACCCGAGGCTGTAATATAAGCCGTGTACGCTTCCTCGGTGTCTCCGTAACGCTTCAGCACCCTTACTGCGGTCAGGTGCATTGTCTTGTTGCGTGAGCCCTCGGGAATTGCTTCTTTAAGTGCCTCATATTCCTCAAAGGCTCTATCCGATTCGTATTCTTCAAGAAATTCATTCAGAGTTCTGGTACCGTGGTGGAAGCTCACGTCAGGTGCTTCGGTGCCGAAGAAAAATCTAGCGGCATCCAGCGCCTTATCATCGAAATATGGGAAAATGTCATGCACGCGTTTTTTGAGGTCGGCATAAGCGGTAGCATCGCTAATCTCATCAATAAGGAAGAGAATGTGAAACCTGGGACGAGGAGAACGCTCTCCCTTCTGCTTCATGTGGTTGCGGCTGTAATGAATAATGTAGGTGACCTCGCTAAAGAAGGCTGCGATATCATCCTCAGTTATCCACTCCACGGGTGTGTCCGAATGGTCGTTATCGCAATCAAACGGGATAACGTTAGAACGGACGAAGTTATCCTTGCTCCTGTAATTGTTGCGATATTCGGCAAACACGGTATCGTACGAAAAAGCTCTAATGGCCGCCTCCTCGTCAACAAGGTCTATCCTGGTGGGATAACGGCAGTTCGATTCGTTCCCACGGACCCTTGCAGCATAAATGGTCATAGTTTTGTTTTCTTGCATTTTATTGCTCCTTTCATTTTTTATGGTTGCTATGACGGTTGTAATTGTTTCCTCCTCATAGGTAGCTCACGAAAATAGCATTTTTTAACCCCCTCTCGCGAAAAAAATTGCAAATCTCTCATAGGTAGCTCACGAGAACAGCGTTTTTTAAGCCCCCATGAGCAAAAAATCCAAGTTTCTTCATAGGTAGCTCACAAATTCGGCAAAATCGAAGCCCCATTTTTGCATTTTCTTCAAAAAAACAAAAAATCCGCTCCCGAGTGGGAACGGAAAACAGAATATTATCCATTATAATCTTAAAAAGTTATTATCGTTGAATCAAATAACACATAGGATATGCTTACAATGCACTTCGGTGGGGTGTGATGCGTGGAATTTTATACGGCATTAACTTTCTCAAAACTTGAAAATTAGATCATTTTTTGCTGATAAACGCCGAACAAACCAAAAACTTATGCCTTAACAAAATTATTTTTTCACAAAACCTATTGACAAATGCAATTTTTTCAGATATACTATTTACGAAAGGAGTGATAGAAGTATGATTCCCGAAGAAAAAAGACTTGGTGATATAGCGGAAATCATAGCCGGTGCTACCGGATTTGATACGGAAGGTACATACGCATATCGCGTCGTTCTCCCTAACAGTTTCAGCGACACAGGATTTATGAACGATGTCCCAGTACAATACAGAAACGATGAAATATCAAATGATCTGCTGCTCTCCCCAAGCGATATATTAATAAAAAGGTTGAATCCGTCATTCGTGCACGTGGTAGCCGAAGAATCGGCAGGCATGGCTGCTTCACAAAACCTTCTGGTTGTAAGACCTAGTGAAAATGTCGACCCATTCTATCTTGGGTATTTGCTCGAACAGAAAGAAATTATCGGACAAGTTGAGCACCTTACGGGCAGTGCAGCTGTAATAAAAGCAGTTTCAGTAAAAAAACTTGCCGACATTAAAGTTCCGATCATCCCGCTTGAACAGCAACGGAAAGTAGGCGAGATATGGAAACTGTCACGCAAACGCAAGCAATTATTAAATGAATATATGGAAGAAAGCGATCGACTGGTATCTATGCTCGCATCGCAAATTATCAATGGTGGAGGAAACATAAAATGAGCAAAACAACTTCTCAGGATATAAAAGCAACACTTTGGAAGGCAGCAGGCACCTTCCGCGGCACTATTGATGCCGCAAACTACAAGGATTTCGTTCTCTCTATGCTTTTCCTAAAGTATCTGGATGATACCTATACCGAATATCTCAGAGAGCTTGAAACTCGTTATCAGGGCAACCCTGTGCGTATCGAGCGTGCACGCAAGAATCTTCCTTTCGTGCTTGAGGATAATCAGCGATTTGACTACCTGTTCAACAATCGCTACAATCCCAAAATCGGCGAGATGATAAACACTGCACTCCAGGGTATCCAGGATGGCAACGTAGAACTTCGCGGTGTGTTCCGCAGTATAAACTTCAACAACGAAGCAATGCTCGGTAACCCTCAGCAGAAAGTAACCAAGCTCCGTACCCTTCTCGAGGACTTCAAGCCTCTG
>JAZNFB010000065.1:0-2780 GCA_045588895.1 Candidatus Flemingiibacterium sp. | reverse complement strand
CGTTGGTTCAACTCTTACCCTTGCAGGTGAGATCCAACTCGACCTCGTATTCCAGAACAAGGCAATCGGCACGGATTACAGCGACCTCTATGCGCTTGTAACCTACACCGACCACTATGGAGATGAGAAGGAAATCCGTATTGATGGCGCAAACTTCATCAAGTACAGCTCCGCTTACGCACAGATTTCCATCACCGGTATGGCAGTTGCAGACTTCAGAAGCGTTGTAAACTGTGTGATCTACGACAGCACCGATACAGAGCTTGCAAATGCAGCGGACAGCGTAGAGTCTTATGCTAACCGTAACTCTGCAAACCTCGGTGCAACCGTTGACACAATCGTTAAGTTTGGTGCATCGTCTTACAACTACTTCCATTAATCTAAAATAAACCCGGGTTTCGGCCCGGGGCATGAGTCCGAGAGGCACACGTTTGCCCCCTCGGATTTGTGCCCGAGGTCGAAGTCTTGATCTCGAGCCTTACCGCGCTTTGCGGTGGGCTTACACCAATTTTCATGGAGGAAATTTTTATGAGAAAAAGAAGGATTATATCACTCCTGTTATCGGCAACGCTTGTTACATCGTGTCTGCCAATAACAGCTTTTGCGAATGACATCGGGGCTGTTTCCGACAGCGAAGATGTATGGGTTGCAGGTGACGGCTCGGCGGCGGAGGTAGTTACTCCGACTGACACTACGCCTTATATCAGCCTTACCGGACGTGACAACAGCACCAATGATATACTGTTTTATACAGACACAACCCCCGGAAGGTACAGCACAAGAAAGGACTACACCATAAGCTTTAAGATTCGCACACGCGAGTTTATTTCCGGAGAAACAACAGAGGAAACTGCTACCGGAAAGATAAGTGTCACTGCCAACAAGGCACGTAACGGTGTGGCACTTGGAGATATTACTTTAACTTCAGAGTGGGTCGAGAAGACCTATACCGTGAAAAAAGGCACCAACGGATTCACCGGTTCGATCTATTTTGTCGGTTCAAAAACTCGATACAGCGTTGCACCCATTGAGATAAAGGATTTCTCAATCGTTGAAAAGGGCACAACCGAAAATCTTGCATTAAATGCCGACAAGCTCTTTGCCGACGGTGCAGGATGGGATATTGACAGCGGCGATACTGATGTAAAGACTCTTAATGTCAGCGTTGCAAGCGACAGCAAATATACGAGTGTTCCCGCATCGGCTTCGGGAATTACATCTATAAAGAACAGCAGTACAGAAATCCTTCCGGCAGGTATATATATTGTTTCGGGTGACTTCCGTCTTTCGAAAATTGACCGAAGCTTATATACCTTTGATTCAGCAAAGAATCTTAAGAGCGACGGAAATATAGCTTCTCTCACCTTCAAGGTGAACGGTAATACCGTTTCCGATGCTGACGGTGACGAGATAAATGCAGAGGGCTTTACTACTGTTTCATACAGAGTGATTCTCACTGAGCCTACGCCAAAGGATAAATTGGTATTTTCTGTTGATACAAAATGCTCCCTCGATTTCCGCAACATAAAAATTGAGGATAAGAGCGCAGATTATAATACTGAATTACGGACTCCCGACGGGGAATTACTTGCCAAGCCCTCGCTCGATGGCGATTCTTACATCCGTATAAGCGGACGCGACAGCGCGGATGATGTTGTGTACTATAAGGATACCGTAACAGCATATGATCCCGAAAAGACCTATACAGTAAGCTTCAAGATACGCACCCGTGATTATATTCCTCATGACGATGCATCAATTTCAGATTGGCCGGCTTGTGTACGTATCAATGCAAATACCCGTTATAGCAATACGATCGACAGCGGATTCAAGCTCACATCCGACTGGGTGACAAAGAGCTACGACGTTACAGGCTTTAACGGTCAGATCTATTTCATAGGCGACTGGCACGGACAGTTCATGGTGCCCTATGACATCAAGGATTTCACTATCGTTGAAAAGGGCACGACCGAAAATCTCGCGGCAAATGCCGATAAGCCTTTTGCCAACGGCGCAGGATGGGAAATATATTCCAATTTAGGCAATGGCATCAAGACTTTCGATGCTTATACAATGCCGAGAAACGATTTCTATGTCGTTCCTGCCGGTGCTGCGGGTACAACCACATTCAGCTTTACCGATACCGCACCTCTTGCGGCAGGTATATATCATATAAACGGAAGCTTTATGCTCTCGGATTCCGTTATTGACTTCAATAAATATGTTTTTGCCACCACAGGCACCCTCTCTGCAGACAATAACTGTAAGGACCTCACGGTGAGCGTTAACGGAAATGCACTTAAAACCCTCGACGGAGAGGAAAGCGTTAAGGTAAACTCCGAATCGTTTACAAATGTCACCTACAGACTCACCGTAAGTGCAGATGACAACATTTCGATGAGCGACATTCTGTTCACCCTCTCGGATTCGCATGATCTCTGCATCAAGGATATCAGCGTTACAGAATCCTCGAGACTCTACACCTTCGGCTTTGTTGACGGCGAGGGCAATCCTCCTATGATCGTTGACGGAAGCCAAGACGAGCTTTATTTGAGCGTTGACGGCAGAGCGGCGAACGCTGACTCACTTTACTATGAAATGGCAGGTCTTGACGCAGGCACATATACTGCTTCGTTTAAGATCCGCACCAAGCCTTACATCGCAGACACCGATGAGACTGTTGGCACTTTCCCTGCATCGATCCGCTGCAACTTCAACTTGAACAGCGGCTCGCAGACAACCGTTGCAACCTATTATCCCATTTCCTCAACATGGGAAAG
>JAZNFB010000064.1:0-6634 GCA_045588895.1 Candidatus Flemingiibacterium sp. | reverse complement strand
TGGCCTCCGACTTAACATTGCCTTTAAATCACTTTAAAAACACTTATGTTTTTATCGAATTTGTGAGGATTATGCTATGTGTTGCACAGCTGATGCCGCAGTGCCGCTTGGCGTGGACGGTGCTCTTTTTTGTTCGGAGCACGACCATTGTTTGCCGCACTATCGCTCGTGCAGCGTTTCCGAGGGGACTGAAAACAGCTCACGCCGCAGGTTTCTTTCACCTCAGACTCCCCTAAACTTCCTTGGGCGGTCTCCTCGGCACGCTCAGTTCGCCTGCGGCTCACAATTCGCTCGTATATCCCTGACCGCTCGTTTTCGCCAACTCACGTCGGCGAGAGAAGTTAGATTAGAGCAGCAGAACGATATATCCCGGTAAAACGAAATTCACCTGCATGGTCAAACTTTTTTTGCGCAAAAGAAACAAGGGAGCTACTGAGCCGCCGACGCAGCTGGCGGCGGACAAATGGTCAGAACAAACAAAGCGAATTGGAGCGAAAGCGACTGAGCGCGAGTCGGGCGCAGGCAAGGAAGTGTAAAGGGGGAACAGTTGCTTGCAACTGTGGGGGAATAGGAAACTGCGCAGCTGGTTCCTGGTTCCCCCGTATATGCGAAGTTCGAAGCAGTGCACATCGATCGGCATCCATCTTCCGAAGGGCGAAGCTTTAATTTAGTCAAATCCGCAAACAATTCTTTGCGGCAAAAAACCGACTGCCATAAAACAGCCGGTAATTTTTTATTCTTCCAATTCACAAGCGTCACAGCAGAGGTCGTCTTCGTGACATTCGTTTTTCTCATTGAAAAGAGAGTCAAAGTCACAACCGCCAAAAATTTCGGGATCGCTGACGAGCTTGCGCCACTTGAGCTCTTCCTTGCGGTCAAGGTAAAGCATTACCGCACCTGCCGCGGCTCCTGCTGCAGCAAAAGCGAGTATCAGATTTGCAAGTCCTTTGTTTTTGCGTCGAAATGTGATAAACGCAGCTAAAAACGTCACAGCCTGTATAAGAAATGCAATTCCGAAATAGAACTTTTTCTTAGAAAACATACCGTATTGTTCTCCTTTGATTATTTATTGGCGTTCATTTTGAGGTACGCGTTGATGAATCCGTCAATTTCACCGTCCATAACTGCGGAAATGTTACCGTCCTCATAGCCTGTACGGTTATCCTTTGCGAGTGTGTAAGGCATGAATACGTACGAGCGGATCTGGCTTCCCCATTCGATGTTATTCTTAACGCCCTTGATATCCTCAATTCGGGCAAGATTTTCGCGTTCCTTGATTTCCATGAGCTTTGATTTAAGCATTTTCATCGCAGTTTCCTTGTTTTGAAGCTGACTGCCCTCGGTCTGACAGCCGACGACGATACCTGTCGGAAGATGTGTTATACGGATCGCCGAGTCGGTCTTATTGATATGCTGACCGCCGGCACCGGACGATCTGTGTGCGGTAATCTCGATGTCTTCATCGCGGATCTCGATTTTACCGTCGTCCTCAAACTCCGGCATTACGTCAACCGATGCGAAAGAGGTTTGTCTGCGTCCCGATGCGTCAAACGGAGAGATACGGACAAGACGGTGTACGCCTGCTTCGCTCTTTAAATAACCGTAAGCATTTGTACCCTCGACCATAATGGTTGCGCTCTTGATGCCCGCTTCTTCACCGTCAAGCCAATCGAGCAGCTTTACGTTAAAGCCGTGGCGTTCACCCCAGCGTGTATACATACGGTAAAGCATGAGTGCCCAGTCCTGTGCTTCTGTACCGCCTGCACCGGGATGGAATGATACAATTGCGTTATTGCGGTCATATTCGCCCGAAAGGAGAACCTCGATACGCTGACGCTCCTCCTCGGCAATAACCGCCGCCATTTCCTCCTCGACCTCGGGGACGATTGATTCGTCGTTTTCCTCGATACCCATTTCGGCGAGAGTTATGGCATCCTCAAGGCGGTTTTTGAGATTTGTCCACGCTTCGATTTTGTCTTTTTTCTGTTTGATTTTCTGAAGAACCTTACTTGAATTTTCAGCGTCGTTCCAGAAGTCCGGCTCCATTGTTTTGGCTTCGTCGGCTTCGACCTCGGCTTTAAGCTGTTCGATACGAAGTGCCGATGCAAGCTCGTCAATATCAGCTCGCATATTCTGGAGCTTATATTTAGCATCCTCAAGTTGAATTATCACTGTATGCCTCCTGCTATTTGCTTTGCAAATATTATTATTTCATTATCATTTCTATTATACCATATCATGGTACACTTTTTCAAGGGGATTTGTAATTTTACAGTTTATTTATATATTTTGGTGGAGAGAACCCTCATCCGACAAAGTTGCGGAGCAATTTTTTACACCTATCTCCCCAAGGGCGAGGCTTAAAAGTTGATTTGAGGATGAAACAAAAAGGAATGTAGTTATTTTCCGTTCCCCTGCCAAAAGTTACCTAAAAGGCTTCTCCCGGGAGAAGTTGTCGAGTTTGCGAGACTGATGAGGGTGCTCCGCACAAAAAACACCCACAACTCACTCTGCCATTTTATAAAACTTCTCAATCTCCGAATCATTACCGAACTTGCGTGCTTTAAGCGTTTCGGAAAGCTTGTCGCAAAGTGCTTCATCGGAAAGCATATGCTTGATGCCTTCGTATATCGAATCCGAATCGATTTCACAAATCACGCCAAGCTCACCGTTCTCAAGCTGCTCGGGTGCGGAAAGATAGTGAGACGCAAGTATCGGCTTGCACATTATCTTCGCTTCTTCAACGGCGATCGGTTTACCCTCGTGACGTGACGGCTGTGCGTAAATGTCACAATCTCGCAAATACGAATACGGATTCTGCGTTGTTCCGAGAAAAATCATCATGTCGGAAACACCGTTACCTGCAAGCAGCTCAGACATATACTGCTTATATTCCGGCTCACCGTCTCCAAGCACATACCAGCGCACGTCAAACCCGTCTTCACGTAAACGCTTCAAAACGGGCACAACGAGGTCAAGTCCCTTCTGATCGCTGATGCGACCGACCGTCAGTATACGTTTACCTGTGAAATCTGTATCGGTAAAGGTGTCACCGGCGAGTGCAAGATCCCATATCTGCTTTGGACTTGTGATATTTTCCATCATAACTGTACGCTCGGCAATCTCCGGGAGCTTATTTTTGAGCGAATCGTCAACTAGCTTTGAAACGGTTACAACATTATCGCACTTCTTAAAATACGGCAGATACACCGAATCGTCACGCGGCGGATTTGCATAGTCAAAATGCAGCCACGCGATCTTCTTTTTTGCCTTGACCTTATCGCACATATAGAACATCGTGCGGTCTCCCCAATAAGCAACGGCAACGTCATATTCTTCTTTGATTTCCGGCATCTTCTGCATGAAATGTACCCACATTTTCGTTGCATGGGAAGCACGTTTTTCGCCCTTTGTAAAGAGCGTTTTCACAAAATACGGGAATATCTCGAAAAGTGACAGCGGATTTTCCTTAACAAAACAATCGAACATCGTTTTCATCGCATTCTTCGCCGAGAGTAAGAACATATCGCCGTACTTTTCCATTATCTGCACCTTGACATTTGCCGGGATCTGGTCGAGCAGTAAGCCCTCCTCCTTTGCGAGAAGTAATGTTACGTCATAGCGTTCAAAATCAAGCGCAGACAAAAATCCGAGAAACGATTTTTCCGTTCCGGCACAGTTCATCGTTATGCCGACAACAAGCATTTTAGTTTTCAAAGCTCTCTGCCTCCTCATATAATTCCATAAGTCTTTCTTCGAGTGCCTGCTGACGGGTGTAAAGCTCGTTCACCTTGACGTAATCGGTTTGTATCGACTCGTCCGCAAGCTCTTTTGTAAGCTCCTCAAGCTCCTCTTCGAGCTTTGCAGTTTCCTCGGCGTTTTTCTTCATCCGTGTCTTTAATTTTCTCTGCTCGGATGCCTGCTCCTTGGCGCGAAGATACTGTTCCTTTGCATCGGTAACCGTCTCTGTGACAGTTTCGGTGGATGTAACATTCATTTTCGCACGGTGTGATTTATAATCCTCGTAGCTACCGAAAAAGTCAAGTGTGGGCTTTATTCCGAGATCGAGCACACGCGTTGCAAGCTTTGAGATGAAATAACGGTCGTGGGAAACAGCGATCACAGTGCCGTCAAATTCGGCAAGCGCATTTTCAAGTGCCTCACGTGAACCGATGTCAAGATGGTTGGTCGGCTCGTCGAGAATAAGCAGGTTCATCTTTGAAAGAATCAGCTTGCAGAGCGTAAGTCTCGCCTTTTCGCCGCCCGAGAGCACGGAAACCTTTTTCTCAATATCGTCGCCCTTGAAAAGAAAGAGCGCAAGCGCCGAGCGGATTTCGGTTTGCGTAAGTCCGTCGTAACAGTTCCAAAGCTCATCGAGCACGGTGTTTTCGGGATCGAGATTCTGATTTTCCTGGTCGTAGTAGCCGACGCTGACGTTATATCCGTATTCAAAATCACCTGCATCTGCGGCGAGCTTGTCTGCGATTATCTTAATAAGCGTTGACTTTCCGCATCCGTTTGGCCCTGCGATAAAGAGGCGGTCACGCTTTTTGACAAGGAATGACACATCTTCAAAAAGCGGTTTATTTGGGAACGCTTTTGCAAGATTCTTGACAGTCAGAACATCGTTACCGCTCTCGCCCGATTTTGTGAACGCGAGGCGTATCTTTTCGGGCAGAGCCTCGGGACGTTCGATCTTAACCATCCGGTCGAGCGCTTTCTGACGGCTCTCGGCAGCAATAATGTTACGTTCCCTGTTCCATCTGCGCTGCTGCTCGATATACGCTTCGATGCGTGCAATTTCCTTTTGCTGATTTTTATATTGACGCTCACGTATCTCGCGGTTTTCCTGTTTTAATTTAACAAATTTGGAATAGTTACCGTTATAAAGCTCGGCGTGTGTATTTTCAATTTCAAGCGTGCGGTTTGTGATTTTATCGAGAAACCAACGGTCATGCGATATGACGAGGAGTGTTCCTCGGTAGGTCGAGAGAAAATCCTCAAGCCAGGCGAGCGTTTCAATGTCGAGATGGTTGGTCGGCTCGTCGAGCATGAGTATATCGGGCGAGGTTATAAGAAGCCTTGCAAGCGCGAGACGGGTTTTCTGACCGCCCGAAAGTCCAGATATCTTAAGGTCATGAAACCTCTCATCAAAACCAAGGTTTTTGAGTATGCCCTTGCAGCGTGAACGAAACTCATAACCGCCTGCACGCTTGAAGCGGTCCGCAAGCGATGTATAGGACGAAATAAGCTCCGTATCCGCAGGTGTAAGCTCAAGCTGTTTTGTGAGATATTCGAGCCGTTCTTCATCGGCGATTAGACTCGAAAAGGAAGCGAGCATTTCTTCAAGGACGGTATTCTCACCTTCAAGCCCGGTATTTTGCTCGAGCATACCGACGGTTTTATCCTTTGAAATGAAAACCGAGCCGTCGGTTGGCGTATATTCGCCGCGTATTATTTTAAAAAGGGTTGATTTTCCCGCGCCGTTCACACCGACTATACCGAGCTTATCGCCCTCATTAAGGCTGAACGAAACTTTATTTAATATAACGTCTGTACCAAATTCGAGACAGACGTCTGAAAGGCTGATAGCTGTCATTAATATTTACTCCGTAAAAACATTATTACCGATATTATACCACATATTGCAGATAATGTCAAATAATATTATTACAATGATTTTGCCGCGTCACAAGTGTTCGTGCCTGTCTCATTTCCACACAAAAAAAGAGCCGTCGTTACATGACAGCTCCCTTGTTATTATTCTTCTTCTGCAACAGCGCTGATAGCTTCAATGGCGTCATCAACGGCATCCGCAATTTCGTCATCGCAGTCACAGCCGCAGCAGCACTCGTCATCATCATCAAAACGGAGATCGTTTAAGAGATCGTCGTCGAGCTCCCAGGATTCTGCATCGTCACACCAGGGCTCAAGCTTCTTTGCGCGTCTCTTTTTCAGAATGTTAAGAACGAGAAATACAATACCGACAGCTGCCACAATTGAAGCGGTGATAATGATTATCAGGGCAATCGGGCTGAGACCGGAGTCTTTTTTAGAGTTGTTCATATTCAAAACACCTTCCTTTTTATAGTTGTTATGTTTATCAAATAGTATATCACAATTTTATTATACCATACATTGAATAATTTTCAAAGGCTATTTTATGAAATTATTGTAAAGACGTTATGACCTTGGCGGCTTGTTACGCTTTTTGATTGCACGTACGTCACGGAGCATCTTCAAGCTGTCACGGAAAACGTTGACCTTGCTCTCGCGGTGATTAATTATTTTAACCGGCATTTCATATATCTTTGCGCCCATGTTGTGTGCCTTTATGAGAACCTCAAAATCAAACGCAAAGCCGTTTACCTCGCAGGTTTTGAATATTTCATGTGCAGTTTCCCGGCGAAACGACTTGAAGCCGCACTGTGAATCTGTCAGCTTGAAGCCTGCCGCAAGCGCGAGACACTTTATATAGGTTTTCGACGCGATTTTTCGAAGGGGTGTATATCCCTCATAGCCGTCATCCGAAAGGTTACGCGAGCCAATCACAACGTCCGCATCCGGGCTTTCTTCAAACATTTTTACAGCTGATTTTACTACGTCAAGTCCGTATGCAAGGTCACAGTCTGTG
>JAZNFB010000063.1:0-3689 GCA_045588895.1 Candidatus Flemingiibacterium sp. | reverse complement strand
TGCAAGAAGTAATTCAACTTGATAAAAAACAACAGCGCTGTGCTTTTTTACGGACACAACGCTGTTTTCTATTATTAAATTAACCAAGTGCCTTTTCAATGGCAGCAAGCTTTACGCAAAGACAGAGAACATCGCACGCCTTTTGGAGATCCTCATTTGAAGGGAAGGTCGGAGCGATACGAAGATTGCGGTCAAGCGGATCGTTTCCGTAGGGGAAGGTCGCGCCGACATTCGTTAAAACAAGTCCTGCTTCCTTGCAGAGAGTGAACACACGCTTTGCAGTACCCTCGGGGACGTTAAGGCTGATAAAGTAACCGCCGCGAGGCTTAGTCCACTCAGCGATTCCCGAAAGCTCACGTTCAAACGAATCAAGAACAATTTCAAACTTCGGACGGATGATATTTGCGTGTAGCTTCATGTGAGCAAGAACGCCGTTTGCATCCTTGAAGTATTTAACGTGACGGAGCATATTTATCTTATCGTGACCGATGGTTTGTATGGTCATCACAGATTTGATCTGAGCAATATTGGCACTGCTTGCCGCGATAAGTGCAACTCCGGCGCCGGGGAAGCTCACCTTTGAGGTGGAAGCGAAATAATAGATCATATCCTCATTGCCGCATTTTTTTGCTTCGGCGAAGATATCGAGAAGCTTATCGCCCTCATCGTAAAGATCGTGGATGACATATGCGTTGTCCCACATGATACGGAAATCCTTTGCCGCAGGCTTAAGAGCAGCGAGACGGCGGACTGTATCATCGCTGTATGTGATTCCCTCGGGATTCGAATATTTTGGTACGCACCAAATTCCCTTTACGGCAGGATCAGCAACAAGGCGTTCAACCTCGTCCATATCGGGACCGTTTTCAGTCATAGCTACGGGGATCAGCTCGAAACCAAGCGATTCGGTTACTGCGAAGTGACGGTCATAGCCGGGAACAGGGCAGAGAAACTTAAGCTTACCCTCTCGACACCACGGACCACTGCCGCCGACAACGCCGTAAATAAGCGCACGTGAGAGAGCATCGTACATCAAGTTAAGGCTGGAGTTTCCGGCGACTATGATGTTTTCTGCAGGTATTCCGAGAAGATCGGAAAAGAGCTTCTTTGCTTCGGGAATGCCGTCAAGACCGCCGTAATTGCAGGCATCAACTCCACCCTCGGTGAAAGCGTCCTTGCGAGTGCTTACGCAGTTGAGAACTCCCTCGGCAATATCAAGCTGTTCACGGCAGGGTTTACCGCGAGACATATCAAGCTTCAGACCGCTTGCTTTTATATTTTCGTATTCGGCTGTGAGTGCGGCTTTTCTTGCCTCAAGCTCGGAATGTGACATTGAATCAAACATAATGCTCTCCTTATAAAATGCAGTTTTGAAAAATGAAAATTGCAAAAAATATCTGCTCATTGCCAATTATTATACAATATATTGCAGAAAAATGCAAGAGTTTTTTTGAAAAAATTCGTCGTTTACAGCGAAATCGGCGATTTGCCGACTATTTATATGCTAAATATACCATCTATTGTAATATATTGCACATCGGATTCTTTTGATATGCAGGATGACTTGCAAAAAGTTGCAAAAAGGAGCTTGATGTGAAACTTTGACGTCATCATGCCCGAAAAAATATCCAAAAACCCTTTTCAACGATAATGTGATTTTTTCTATTTTGCGAATTGTGATTTTTTTATAAATGTGATAAAATACTAAATACAGATTTTTTAATCAGAGGATGATATATGCCATATAAACATGAGTTTCTTTTTCCCGAATATTACCGTGACTTTGCCTGCAAATGCGGTGACTGCCGTTCAACCTGCTGTCACGGATGGGGTATTACACTTTCGCAGGATGACTATTTCCGTGTCACCGGGACAGCCTGCACGCCCGAGCTTCGCAGACGGCTTGATGTTGCTTTTAAACCGGCAACAAATCCTTCGCCAACGCCCGAGCGATATGCGATGATTTCATATAATTGGCTTGGGAAGTGTCCCATACAGACCGATGACGGTTACTGTGCGCTCCACCGTGAATGTGGAGAGGGCGCGATACCCGAGATCTGCCGCAGATATCCGAGATGTATACGCACGTCGCCGATTCATGAAGCGTGCACCTCGACGAGCTGTGAATTTACTCTCGAACTGCTTTACCGTGACGATGAGCCGGTGCGTTTTATAAACGACGTTATTGAAGTTTACGATGAGGAATATGATACGCCTGCCGCATCAGAGCTTGACGTCAATGAATATACCGAGTCACGAGGTAAGGCGTTTTCAATTCTTTCAGACCGAAGCCGTGGCATTGATGAGCGTCTTATCGCTTTGGCGGACGGATTTGGTGTGCAGTTACCTTATGACGCTATGTCACACGAGTCTGCCGCTGAGCTTTTTGAGCGTTGTCTTACGGCAAGTGTCGCCTTGCAGGAGCTTTACGATGATATTACCGCATACTACAGTCACAATTCAGATATTCCGCGCTTCAGCCTCGAATCTATAGAAAAGATGGATATTTACCTTGAAAAAATGCTTGTAAATCACGTGTTTTATAAGGCTTTTCCGCGCTCTTTTAAGGATTCAACGCTGACACAGGAGATTAGTTCGCTCCTTGCAGTACGTGCGCTTCACAGATATGTCACCGAGGCGTACATAGGCGTGCACGGATGGAGCATTGACAACTTTGTTGATGTCACGGCACAGCTTTTCAGGATGATCGAGCACTCTCGCTTTGATGAGGTTGCGGCGCATTTTATGGGAGTTTAACCGAATAAATTTCACTTCTGTCGCATAGATTTTGGCAGAGGTGAGTTTTTTGCGTATTTGCAGTTTTTGTGAGCTTAAAAACAAAGAGGTGATAAATATATGCGACGGACGACGGCTTGGCTTCGTTTCCGATATTGAGATTGACCTCGAAAATTGCCGCGTTGTTTCGATAATTATGCCGTCTGAGGGGAAAATCTTTTCTTTGACAAAGTGTGAACCCATCCGTGTGCTTTGGTGTGATATCGAGAAGATAGGTGACGATGTGATTCTCGTGCGCCGTGCTGAACGTATACCGCAGAAATGCAGTGACAAGAGGTGTGACACCTAACAAAAAAGGCTACCGTTTTTTATTCGCGGCAGCCTTTTAGTTTTATCCGGTTTCACCAGAGACTTTTGCGAGTTTTTTGAAGAAAAGCATCTCAGATTAAAGTCTGATTGTTATCGGCTGGTGATGAGCATATAAGTCCGAGGCATATCCAGAAGAAAGAGGCTGACATGACTGTACTGATTCCGAAAAATGCCTGTACACAGTAAGCAACTGCGCACACGCCAAGAGCCGCACACAGCCGACTATTTTTTATCTTTTTCAGAAAGATCAGGAAAATACTGACAAGCAAACCGAGATACGCAATGAGTCCGACCGCGCCTTGATGATACAGTATATTCAGATATTCGTTATGCGCTGAATCGATATTTGATGTGACGGCGTTACCGGTTGACGGAAGATACTGCGTGAACGGCGGTAAATTTTCAAAAATCATGGTGTCGGGCCCTTTACTCAAAACAAGCGACTCTCCGATGATACTTAAAACATTGCGCCATATGCCGATTCTGCCTGAGCCGTACCCATCTGAAACTGTACCGTTCAGGATCATGTGAAGCTCGTGAAGAAGCTCTGCTTTGAAATTAACACTGCGTATAATTATAAGTGC
>JAZNFB010000062.1:0-2680 GCA_045588895.1 Candidatus Flemingiibacterium sp. | reverse complement strand
TCGGACGGGATTCTGCCCGATGAGGTGTGAAGCTGTTCAAGATAGCCCATATCCTCAAGCTCTGCCATCTCGTTTCGGATTGTAGCAGACGAGAAGGCTATCTGCTTATACTGCGTTAAATATTTTGAACCAACCGGCTCTCCGAGATTGATGTGTGTATCAATTATCGCTTTAAGTATCGCCTTTTTGCGCTCGGATAATTCAGTGCTTTTATCCTGCATACACACACCTCCCTTTTATTTATAGCAGACACCCTTTTTTACGGTGTTGTTTTAGCACTCAATGTGTCCGAGTGCTAAACTCTGTATATAGTATACCCCACATTCTCACCAAAATCAAGACAATAACATATATTTTGTGTTAATAATTTGTAAATGACCACGCACTCGAGCACCACAGAGTGCCACAAAAAATTAAAATGCCGACTCGTTTTAAGAATCGGCATCAATATTTCAGTTATCAAGCAGACATTCTGCGTTTGTTCCGTAAAAGATATCATCACGTCCCGAGATGAATTTGCAGAACTCCTCGAGCTTTTCCCATGTTTCAAAATAATCGTGAGCATAGGCGTGACCGTAAATATAGAAGAGCTGCGGCTTATCGGGCTTTATATTAACAAACCTCTCTGCAAGCTCCATCAGCTTCGGATTAAGGTCTTCACAGGTCGAATCAAGCGCAAGTAAATTTTCCGGCATATCAAACGAAAGCGTTTCGCCGCAGGTGCGTGCATACTTAACACCGTTTTCACGAAGAACATCAATTACGGTATCGTTATATGTACCGCACGGATATGCAAGTCCAACAGGCACTTTTCCGAAAAAGTCGGTAAGCCTTGCCTTGTCTGCAAGTACTTCATATTTACAAACCTCGGGCGAAACAAGGTCAAGCTTTGCGTGTGTATAAGCGTGCATTGCAATCTCATGTCCGCCGACATAGGTTTTCGCAAGGTCTTCGATAGGCATACGTGCAACCGTAACCCTCTCTCTGAACACCCACGGATATCCGGGTGCATTCGAGACGTGACGTGAACCGTTAAGATTAAAGGTTGCTTTGAGTCCGTATTTGTTAAGAAGTGCAACCATCCTCTTGTCCTGCTCAACTCCGTCGTCATAGCTGAATGTTACAGCCTTAAGTTTTCCGTTCCACATATTTTTCTCCTTACAATTATAACAATGCCTCTGCATTTGTGCAGTAGTATATGTCGTCACGTCCGGCAAGGGTTTTGCAAAGACGCTCCATTCTCTCCCAACGTCCCTCCAGGTCAAGCGCATAGCTGTGTCCCCAGACGTAAAAGAGCATAGGCTTAGTCGGCTCGGCATTTATAAATTCATCCATCAACTCAAACAGACGCTCATCGGAATCACAGCAGGTGGGATTAAAGCGCAGAAGATCATCCTGCAGATCAAACGAATATGAAGAAATAACCGTTCTCGCATATTTGACTCCGTTTTCACGAAGCACGTTTACAACT
The DNA here is from genome assembly GCA_045588895.1 of Candidatus Flemingiibacterium sp. Taxonomy (GTDB): domain Bacteria; phylum Bacillota; class Clostridia; order Oscillospirales; family CAG-272; genus Flemingiibacterium. The sequence continues at coordinate 1,209 of JAZNFB010000062.1, read as the reverse complement.
CTGTCGCTGTATCTGCCGCAGGGATAAGCAAGTCCAACGGGAGCCTTACCGAAAAAGTCAGTAAGTCTTGCCCTGTCTGCAAGAATCTCATATTTGCAAACCTCGTCGGAAAGCTTATCAAGGTCGGCATGAGTATAAGCATGCATTGCAATCTCGTGTCCTCCGACATAGGTTTTCGCAAGGTCTTCGATCGGCATACGCGCAACATTTATATTGCCGTTGAATACCCACGGATATCCCGGACCGTTTGAAATATGCCTTGAACCGTTAAGATTAAATGTTGCCTTCATGCCGTAACGGTTAAAGAGCTCAACAAGTCGCTTGTCCTGCTCAACTCCGTCGTCATAGCTGAATGTCAGCGCTTTCATTTTTCCGTTCCACATAGTTTTTTCTCCTTTATATTATAATAATGCCTCTGCATTTGTGCAGTAATATATATCGTCACGTCCCGAAACATATTCGCAGAAACGCTCGATCATATCCCAATTATCATCGCCGTCAAATTCGTATGTATGTCCCCAGACAAAGAACAGCATCGGCTCAGTCGGCTCTGCGTTTACAAATTTCTCTGCCAGCTCAAAAAGACGCTCATCGTTATGGTGACAGGTTGGATTAAACTGCAAAAGATCACTTTGCATATCAAAATTATGCGTCGGTCTTACTGTTCTTGCATATTTGACTGCGCTCTCCCGAAGCACATCAACAACAGTATCATTAAATGAACCAAACGGGTACGCCATGCCGACAGGACGCTTGCCGAATATTTTTTCAAGGACACGCATATCTGTGTTAATTTCAAGCTCAACAAATTCACGGCAAAGCTCCTCAAGATGCGGATGAGAATATCCGTGAACAGCAACCTCATGGTTTTTATATGCCTCAAGCATATCTTCAATCGGCAAACGGCTCACATCCTTGCCCTTATATCCCCAAACTCTCGAAGCATTTTCACGCTCACGAAGCAGCCCACTGTTGAGATTGAATGTACACTTAAGTCCGTATTTATCAAGTATCGCCGCAAAACGTTTATCGGCGAATACACCGTCATCATAGCTGAAGGAAGTCGGAGGCCAAGCGGTCTTAGGAAGACAACACTTAGCTACAACTCCTTGGCTCACAGAACGACATGGCTACGATCCGACTTTCCGTATTTATCAAGTATCGCCGCAAAACGTTTATCGGCGAATACACCGTCATCATAGCTGAAGG
>JAZNFB010000061.1:0-4692 GCA_045588895.1 Candidatus Flemingiibacterium sp. | reverse complement strand
GCTTACACAAGGCGGTATGTTCAGCGGCGTTCCGCTTATAGTTATCGGACTTGTTTATTTCGGTGTTCGACTTATTACGAAGTACGGCGGTGCATTTATCGGAAGTGTGATACTGCGCCGTCCGTATGAGGTTCGTAACTTTCTCGGGCTTGCATTGATTCCGGAGGCGGGTGTTGCGGTCGGTCTTGCCGCTCTCGGCGCACGTTCACTCGGCGGTGAGGTCGGTATGGCGCTCGAAACGGTTATAGTTTTTGCAAGTATACTTTATGAATTTGTCGGTCCTCCGCTTGCCAAGCTATCACTCTCACTCTCCGGCTCGATTGGCGGTGAGGATGTTCCCGAAGCACCTGCGCCGGATGCTGCAGAGCTGATTGAAAGAATTAAGGAAATCCGTGAGCGAAATGCGCAGGAGCTTCCGCCGATAGGTGCGGAGGAGCAGGCGTTTACCGAGGCTGCTGAGGAGCAGATAAATTCCGCGCGCCCGGGACTTTACAGAGACAAATTCCGCCGCTGATTCGGTGGCTTATATATGTATATGAATGGAGATTATTATGGTAATATTTGAAATGACTGATCCTATCGTTACGTTTCTTGGCAAATGGTCTGGAAGTCTCACTCTCGGCTCAATACTTCTGCGAGTTGCACTTACCGTACTTCTTGCCGCTTTTATTGGCTGTGAGCGTTCAAGTAAGAGACACTCTGCCGGACTGCGCACATTTATGCTTGTTTCACTTTCTGGCTGCTTTGCGATGCTCACCGATACATATCTGATACAGAATCACGGCGTTGCATTCCCAATTGTCAGCACTGCCGCTGTAATAGGCTCGGCGATAATCAGTTCAAATTCTATACTTTACAGCTCAAAAAATCAGATCAAGGGACTCACAACCTCCGTTGGTTTATGGGCGTGCGGTGTTATCGGAGTGACTGCCGGTGCAGGAATGTACAGTGTGACGTTAATCGGATTTTTGGCACTGCTTTGTTGTCTTTCGCTTTTTCCGGCGTTTGAGGTTTTTCTTAAGAACAGATCGGATCATTTTGAGATACATCTTGAGCTTTCGAGCCGGCGCGATTTGCCTGATTTTACCGCAACTGTTCGTGCACTCGGGCTTCGTATTGACGATATCGAGCCGAATCCGGCATATCACAATTCCGGAATTTCGGTGTACACTGTTTCGCTGACTGTTGTTGGAAGTGAGCTGAAAAAATATAAGACTCACCGCGAGATAATTGAAGCACTCGGTTCGCCCGAATATGTGCGTTATATTGAGGAGCTTATGTAACATTTCTGAAGCGTTATTATGTCATTATGTTATTATAGAAATTTACCCGAAAAATTATAGAAATTTCAGTTGGCATATTAAAAAAATTCTGTTATAATTTTCATGAGATACGATTTTTATAAGGAGAAAATCTGCCATGAATAAAATACGCACAGTAACAATTGCCAGAATCGGCAGTCACAAAACCGTGAAATTTGCCGCTGATGAGCTTCGCAGATATCTGAAGCTTATTGACAGAGATCTTATTGTTGATATGCGCCTTTACGATGACTGTAACGGCGACAATTCCGATCTTATCTGGGTTGGTATGTCTGAAAAATTTGCCGAAAAGTTGCCGATTGTTGAGGATTCAGCTCTCGATGATGCTATATCAATTGATGTACACGATTTTTGCGGTGTCATAACGGGAAACAACAATCGCTCCGTGCTTATTGCGGTTTACCGATTTTTACGTGAGCTTGGTGTTGCGTTCGTTCATCAAGGCGAGGACGGCGAGATAATTCCGAAGCGTGCGCTTGATACCTGTGATGTACATATAACCGAGACACCAAGCTGTCGTTACCGTGTTGTCTGCATTGAGGGTGCGGTGAATTATGAGCATATTTACAATATGATAGACTGGATTCCCAAGGCAGGCATGAACGGCTATCTTATGCAGTTTTTCACACCGATTGTATTCCTTAACCGCTGGTATGAGCATTCGTATAATGCAAGTCTTGGAGTGAATCACGTATCGCGTGATGAAGCATACACCATTCTCAAAAAATGCGAGGAGGATATCGCCGAGCGGTCACTTATCTATCAGGCGGTCGGTCACGGCTGGACGAGCGAGGCATTCGGAGTTCCATCAAACGGCTGGGTACCTGTTGATCCCGAAACCGTACCCGAGGAAGCACTTGAGCTCTTTGCGGAAATTAACGGTAAACGCGGACTTTTCAAAAATGTTCCGGCAAGCACACAGCTTTGCTATTCTGACCCAAGAGCGGTTGAAATAATGAGCAGCACTATCGCCGATTACTGCAAGGCACACCCCGAGGTTGATCAGATTATCGCATCGCTTGCAGACGGCTCAAACAATCACTGCGAATGCGAAAGATGCAGAAAACTTCGTCCGTCGGATTGGTACGTTGGAATACTTAACCGTCTTGATGAGAAGCTTACCGAGTACGAGCTTAATACAAAGGTGTTGCTTGCCGCATATAACGAAAATATGTGGGCACCGCTCAAGACCAGGTTTAACAACCCCGGACGATTTATACTGCAGTACTGTCCGATAACACGCCCTTACAACGAGTCTTACGATGAGCTTGATCTTGATGACCTCGGTGAAGAGCCTCCGTTTGAGCTTAACAAGATGGTAAGACCGCAGAAAATGCGTCCGCTTATGAAGCTTTACCGCAAGTGGCAGAAGAATAATCCGGGACTTGGCTTTTGCCTTTTCGACTATCATCTTTGGTTCTCGCCCATTGGCTGTGATCCGGGACGGTTTGCAATTTCAAAGATAATTCTCCGGGATATGAAAGCTCTGCCGGGGCTTGACATAAACGGTAACTTAAGCTGTCAGGTACAGCGTGAGGGTTTCCCGACGAATCTGCCGATGCAGGCTATGGCGCAGTCACTTTGGGACAGTAATGTTGACTTTGATGATGTTGCAAACAAGCAGCTTGCATATGAGTTCGGTGAACAGTATAAAATTGCAAGAGAATATCTCGAGGGGCTTTCCGATATGCTTGCGTATTGGCCCGACCGTCTCGATGAACCGAACGTTATTGTTGATGATGAAAAACGTGAAAATGCTGAATTAGCGATTCGCCACGTTGCAAAATACAAGCCGATTATTGAGAAGCTTGCCGAGGGAGAATTTGAATACGATTTGCAGAAGCACTCATGGAAAAATCTTCTGACGCATACAGAAATTGCCGATATCTGCGCAAGACTTGCCGCACTTAAATTTGCAGGCAAAACACCCGATGAGCGCAAGGATGTACAGCTCGAATATCACAACTTTTTCAGACGTACCGAGCCTGAGCTTCACCGCATAACCGATCTTGCACGTCAGCTTATGAACACGGGAGCCGGTGCAGAATAAAAAACAGCGAACATATTCCATGTCCGAAGAGAGTACTTTTCGTATGGATATGTTCGTTTTTTTGCCATGTTTCAGTGATTCTATTGACAAACAATAAAGTAAAGTATATAATAAAAGTTAATTATAATTATTTCTTAAGTTAATTATAATTATTTTTTGAAGAAAGAGTTGCGAGGCAAGGAAAATATATTTCGGGCGAGATGCCTATGATCCAGGAGATTTTTATGAACAAAATCACAAGCATCACCATTGCAAGAATCGGAAGTCACAAAACCGTGAAATTTGCCGCACAGGAGCTGCGACGTTATCTGAAGCTTATTGACTCAAAGGCAATCGTAGATATCCGTCTTTACGATGAATATGACGATAGCAGGACAAATTTTATCTGGCTTGGTATGTCGGACAAATTTGTACATAAGCTTCCGCCTGTTCCCGATAAGTCGCTCGATGATGCAATTTACCTTAATGTCACCGATTTCGGAGGCGTTATAACCGGTACAAACGAGCGCTCGGTGCTCATTGCGGCGTATCGTTTTTTACATGAAATTGGCGTTGATTGGGTTTTCCCGGGCGTAAGGGGAGAGATTATCAGAAAGAGGACGCTTGACTCTTGCTCGGTTAAGGTTTGCGAAGCGGCAAGCTGCCGTCACAGAGCGATCTGCCTTGAGGGGGCGGTCAGTTATGAGCATATTTTTGAAACCATCGAATGGATGCCCAAGGTTGGTATGAACGGCTTCTTTACGCAGTTCCATTCGCCTGTTGGCTTCTATGAGCGCTGGTATGTGCATGAAAGAAATCCTTATATCAAGGGCGAGGAATTCACCCGTGAGGATGCTGACCGTATTCTCGCAAAAACAAACGAGGATATGACCGACCGCTCGCTCATCTACTATACAGTCGGACACGGTTGGACCTGTGAGCCGTTCGGAATTGATGGCGCAAGCTGGAAGCAGGTTACGGCAGAGGAAACGCCTGACGAGGTTCTCGAAATGCTCGCAATGAGAAACGGTAAGCGCGACTGGAACGACGGTGTTCCGGCTAATACGAATATCTGTCTTTCCAATAAGAGAGCGGTTGATATTATCGCAAACTCCATCGTTGACTATTGCAATAAGCATCCCGAGGCGACATATCCGATTATTTGGCTTGCGGATTTACGTAACAACTACTGCGAATGTGAGGAATGTGCAAAGAGCACGCCTGCTGACCTTTACGTTGCGGCGCTCAACCGAATTGACGAGGTGCTGACTGAGCACGGTATAGACAGAAAGCTTGTATTCTTCTCGGCTAACGAAATGTCGTGGACGCCGAAAACAGTTA
>JAZNFB010000060.1:0-7000 GCA_045588895.1 Candidatus Flemingiibacterium sp. | reverse complement strand
AAGCTTAGCTCAGCTGGGAGAGCATCTGCCTTACAAGCAGAGGGTCACAGGTTCGAGCCCTGTAGCTTCCACCACATGAACGGTTCGGAGTCGTTTGACTTTCGGCCGTTTTTAATTTTCAGGGAAGTGGAAAATCACGATGAAACCAAACCGTAATTCTTATTTTATAAACCTCATCTTTCCGGCATTCGTTTTCGGATCGATCACGGGAATCGCCACCGCAGTATTAATAACATTTTATAAGCTCTGTGCAAAATATATCGTCAGTGCCTCAGAAACCGGATATCATTACCTGCGTGAGAATATCCTGCTTCTGCCCATTGTGATAGCTGTATTCTTCGGCATTGCATTTCTGTTTGCGCTCTGTTATAAAAAAACTCCAAATCTTCGTGGCGGCGGTATACCAACCTCTATCGGTATCTTACGTGGTATTATACCGTTTGACTGGCTCAAAAATCTCGTCGGCGTTTTCTTTCTCTCACTTACCGCCTTCCTCATCGGTGTTCCGCTCGGAACTGAAGGACCGTCCGTTCAGATGGGTACGGCAATCGGCAGGGGAAGCATCGCCTGCTTTGCGAAAAAGCATATGGCGTGGGACAGATATTCGATGACCGGCGGTGCTTGCGCAGGCTTCTCGGTTGCAACCGGTGCACCGATATCCGGTATTCTTTTTGGTATCGAGGAAGCACATCAGCGTATCTCACCCATGATCATCATCGTTTCGGCAACGTCCGTAATGTTCTCGTATCTGGCAACGCAATTAATCGCTCCGCTGCTTGGCGTCAGTGAAGCACTCATTCCACAAATGCAGCTACCCACGTTGAGTGTAAAGGACGTTTGGATTCCCATTGTCATAGGCATCGCAGTCGGCTTTTTCGCAGTTGGATTTCTTAAATATTACCGTCTTATAAACACGCTCATTTCAAAAAAAGCAAAGAAAATCCCAAACAGCGTAAGGATTTTCACTATTTTTCTCTTAACCCTCGTTCTCGGACTCTGCTCCTATTCCTTTATTTCAACGGGACATGAGCTCATCCTCTCGCTCCTCAACGGGAAAACGGCAATTTATATGCTGGTGCTCCTTGTTTTGGTTCGCTCCACTCTGACGCTCGCCTCAAATTCGGCACGTATAACCGGCGGCATCTTCTTACCCATCCTTGCGCTCGGTGCGGCACTCTCCGCGTTGCTTGCCGAATCTGCCGAGGGACTCTTTGGTCTTGGTGAAAAATATCACATGATAATTCTCGTTCTCGGAATCTCTGCCTGCATATCGGGAATGATGAAAATGCCGCTGACGGCAATAGTCTTTTCCATCGAAGCACTCTCGTGTCATGATAACATTTTTTATGTGATCGTTGCCGCTGCATCCGCATTTATCATAACAGAAATATTTGATGTTAAGTCCATTAATGACAGCGTTCTCGATAACAATATCAAGTATCTGAATCGCGGCAAGGAAATGACCGTTATTGACACATTTGTAACGGTTAAAGCAGGAACTTTCGCCGTCGGAAAGCAGATACGTGACATTTTCTGGCCGGCAAATCTTTTTGTTCTGTCTGTCAAACGCAGTGAGAAGCAGGATGCGCAGGTTGACGAGCACGGCGGTAAAGCTATCCGTGAAGGCGACACGCTCCACGTGCGTTATTCAACCTATGACGAGGAGCAAACCAGACGTGAACTTGTTGCGATTGTCGGCGAGCAGGAATATATCGAAGCCGAAACAGATATCATATAACAAAAAACGGTTGCCCGTTCAATACCGACGGACAGCCGCTTTTATTATTTAGAAATGTTACTTTTCAAATTGAACCTATCAAAAACGAAACCAATAACAACAAATATCACCGCGCTTGCAGCAGCTTGAAGAACATTACCCCACATCCATGCAAGCGGTGCCGCAAAGCTCCTTGCAAGAATGACATCATAAAGATAGTAGCCGACGACGCAAACAGCTCCTGCAGGTATAACCGCCGTAAGATTTCGCGCGCAGAGAATTTTTCTGTTTTTATATGTAAAGAAGAACGCCATCGCTGCCTTAATAAGAGCCGTTCCCGGCGTGTATATGATAAAACCCGTCAGAGCATCTGCAAGTCCTGCACCAATCGCACCGACTGCACAAGCGTATGGCAGCGGCAGAAGTGACGCCGCAAGGTATATAAACGCATCACCTATGTGAACATATCCGCCTGCTCCCAGTGGGATACGGGGAAGGTATGCGGTTGAAACGAAAACAAGCGCACACAGTACGGCGGCAAGCGTCAGAAAACGGATTCGGTTGTGTTTTGATTCAGACATTAATATCACCTTTTTTCATAAGTTTATAAAGATTTTTTTCAAGCCTCAGACCCTCACGCCGCGGCGTATCATATTTTGAAGTATCCGCAATCATTTCTGCGGTAACTCCACCGGCAAACTCAACGGCATCGTGAAAATTATCGCCTCCGAGCAGTTTGCCGAGCAGTACGGATGCAAATAAATCTCCTGTACCCGGGTAACCGTTTTTGATCCTGTGGATAATGTGAACGCTTTCATGCTCTGCCGAATCTTTGTCGTATGAAAGCGTTGCAATACGTTCATCCGAAAGCTCTATTCCGGTGAGCGCAAGCTTTTTAACGCCGTAAGTATCGGTAAGCTTACGTCCGAGACGTTCAGCCTCAAAGAGTGCCGCATCGGGCGAAAGCTTCGAGGTGTCGTTATATTCTTCATCGCAAAGTAAATAGGCTTCGGTGAGATTCGGCGTTATAATGTCCGCCTTGTGACAAAGCTCACGCATACGCTGACACATCTCGGGAGTATACGTCTGATAAACCTTGCCGTCATCACCCATAACGGGGTCAACAAGCACGAGCGTACTCTCGCCGAACATTTCAATCGCTTTTGTAACGGTGTCGATCTGCCCGGCACTGCCGAGGAAGCCGGTGTAAATGGCATCGAAGCCGATGGGAAGCGCCTTATAGTGTTCAAGTGCCGGCAACATAGTGTCTGAAAGATCGGTGAAGGTCATGTTATAAAAGTCACCGGTGTGAGTTGACAAAAGGGCGGTGGGAAGGGGAACGACCTGCATTCCCATAACTGAAAGTGCCGGAATAATGACAGTCAGCGCGCACCGTCCGAAAGCGGACAGGTCATGCACGGCAAGTATTCTTTTTGTATCATCGCGCTGCATATTATACCTCCGGCGGTTAATTATAATAATATTATACTACAAAAGTTTCATGTATGCAATAAGCATATGAAATAAAAACAAAAGTAATCAACCGCATAAAATTAGCGGTATTTTCACGTACATGAATCTAACTTCAGCCGCAAAGCTGCGTTAGATATAGACAAACTTTCCCTTGACGGTGCGCCGACGTCATAGTATAATAAAAATGGCAGATGCTGACGTGTTTAACTCCTTCTTAAACGTCTGCATATCTGCCTACCGCAAAAAGTCACCCAGACATGATCATCTCATGAACAGGTGACTTTCGTTATATTATAAAATCGAGAAGTTTACAACAAGCGCCGCGAATACAATTGATATCATCGAAAGCAGCTTGATGAGAATGTTGATGGACGGGCCGGCTGTGTCCTTGAACGGGTCGCCGACTGTATCACCGACAACCGCCGCCTTGTGACAATCCGAACCTTTACCGCCGTGGTTACCGCCTTCGATATACTTTTTCGCATTATCCCATGCGCCGCCGGAATTGGACATGAATATTGCCATGAGGAAGCCCGATACTGTCGCGCCTGCAAGCATACCGACAACGCCCGAACAGCCGAGTATCATTCCGACAATAACGGGAACGGCAACCGCAACGATAGTCGGAAGCACCATCTCACGTAAACTTGCCTTTGTGCAAAGGTCAACGCATTTTGCATAGTCGGGATCTGCCTTGCCGTCCATAAGTCCTGCAATTTCCTTGAACTGACGGCGAACCTCTTTAACAATGCTCTGTGCCGCTCTTCCGACGGAATTCATCGTCAGTGCCGCAAATACAAACGGCAGGCACGCACCTATAAACAATCCGATCAGTACCGTGGGATTAGTGATACTGAGGTTAGCGATCTTTTCTTTGCCGCCCTCAATTGTATTAATTTTATCTATGTAAGACGCCATCAGAGCAAGCGCTGTCAACGCCGCCGAGCCGATTGCAAAGCCTTTACCTGTTGCCGCGGTGGTGTTTCCGAGCGAGTCAAGTGCATCTGTACGCTCACGCACCTTTTCGTCGAGACCTGCCATCTGCGCAATTCCGCCTGCGTTGTCCGCAATAGGACCGTATGCGTCGGTTGCGAGAGTGATGCCGAGGGTTGAAAGCATACCGACAGCCGCAAGTGCGATGCCGTAAAGTCCTTTGGAAGCGTCACCTGCGCCGCCCGAAACGAAGTATGCAACGAGTATACAAACAGAAACAATGATAATAGGAAGCAGAGTTGAAAGCATACCAACCGACAGACCGCCGATGACTATGGTGGCAGTACCCGTTTCACTTGTTGCAGCGAGGTTTTTTGTTGGCTTATAGCTATCTGATGTGTAATATTCGGTTGCACGTCCGATCAGCACGCCGCCAACGAGACCTGCAAAAATTGCGAAATAGACGGACCAATATTCCTTTCCAAGAACAAACCACACAAGCGGAAATGACGCTATCGCAATAACAATTGCAGAGAAGTTTGTACCGCGCGAAAGTGCACCGAGGAGCTGCTTCTGTGTTGCACCTTCCCTCGTTTTAACGAAGAATGTACCGATTATCGAACAAACGACACCAATCGCGGCTATGAGCAGCGGAAGTGCCATTGCCGAAAAATCGCCTAACGCCGCAATACCGAGCGCACACGCGGAAATGACCGAGCCGACATACGATTCGTAAAGGTCAGCGCCCATTCCTGCAACGTCACCGACGTTATCGCCAACATTATCGGCAATTACCGCAGGATTACGTGGATCGTCCTCGGGTATGCCTGCCTCAACCTTACCGACAAGGTCAGCACCGACGTCTGCCGCTTTGGTGAAGATACCGCCGCCGACACGTGCAAAAAGTGCCATTGAAGAAGCACCCATACCGAATGTGATCATCGCTCCCGTAATCGCTTCGGCCTCGAGATGGAACACAAATTTAAGCAAGAAAAACCAAATTGAAATATCAAGTAAACCAAGTCCGACAACTGTGAAGCCCATAACGCTTCCTGCGGAAAAGGCAACTCTGAGTCCGCGGTTAAGACCCTCGCGGCAGGCATTTGCACATCTTGCGTTTGAAAATGTTGCGATTTTCATGCCGATAAACCCCGAAAGCGCGGAAAAGATACCGCCTGTCAAAAACGCAAACGGCACAAACGGAGTTATCATACCCATGATCGCCATAACGCCGAGCAGAGTAAACATAACGCCAAAGAAAACGGCAACTATACGGTACTGACGCTTCAGATATGCATTTGCGCCCTTTCTTATCGACCCGGAAATTTTCTTCATTAAGTCAGTGCCCTCGGGGAATTTCATGACCTTCCGAGCTAAAAACAGCGCAAAAAGCAGTGCGAGTGCCGCGCTTGCAAAGGTTAAAGCGACAACTATTTTTTCATTCATTTCTGTTTCCTCCTCAAAGAAATTTGCAGTGTTATTTTCTGGCATTTTTCACGTTTTAATGCGTAAAAATGTTACAAACCGCAAAGATTGACAAAAATTATGCAAACTTCTTTGTAAATTCACAATTTTTGCTGTAAACTAATGTATCGGAGACATGGAAAAACCACATCCCCGATACTCGGTAAAATATTTTGTTTTTTGCCTTTTGCGTCCTGATTAGTCGCTGATATAAGGCAGAAGCGCAACGTGACGTGCACGCTTGATAGCGATCGTCAACTGACGCTGATGCTTTGCGCAGGTACCGGAAATTCTTCTGGGAAGAATCTTTGCACGCTCGCTGATATACTTGCGAAGTCTTGCGGTATCCTTGTAATCGATCTCGTCGATCTTATCTGCGCAGAACTGGCAGACCTTCTTCTTTCTGCGCATACCTGCACGGAAAGGCTTAGAAGCGTCTCTTTCGGTTCTCTCTCTATCCATTTTATGAAACCTCCTTTATTAATATCAGAACGGCAGCTCGTCGTCACCCTCAAGTGTTTCAAACTGGGGTGCTGCACCGCCCTGTGATGCCGGAGCCTGTCCGGCCGGTGTTGAGTACGGCATATCGCTGTATGCGGAGGGCATATAACCCGATCCGCCATTTGTCGGACCCTCGCCCTTAGCGTCAACAAAGTTTATTTCGTCAGCAACAACATCGGTTGAATACTGCTTATTACCCTGCTGATCATTCCAGGTGCGAGTCTGAATCGAACCGACAACACAAATAGAGGATCCCTTCTGGAAATAGCGGCAAACAAACTCAGCCTGCTGACGCCATGCCGTTACACGGATGAAATCTGCCTGTGGCTGACCGTTCTGACCATCCTCACTTCTTGAAGCAAAACGACGGTTAACAGCGATAGTAAAGCTTGTTACCATTACTCCGGTGGGAGTCTGGCGAAGCTCGGGAGTCGCGGTGAGACGGCCGCCGAGAATGACCTTGTTAAGATTGAGATTTGCCATTGTCGTTATCCTCCATCATGTTTTGATTATTCAGCGTCTGCAGCGGGAGCGGTTGCTTCTTCGGCAGGAGCAGCGGCAGCCTTCTTGGCAAGCTTCTTCTCGTCATGCTTGATAACCATTGAACGCATGATGCCGTCTGTAATACCGAATACACGCTCAAGCTCGAGCGGAAGAGTGGGAGCGCTCTTGAAATTAACAAGAACGTAATAACCCTCGGTCAGATCGTTGATCGGATATGCGAGCTTGCGCTTACCCCATTCATCAACAGACTCGATGGTACCATTCTCGGCGATAAGACCGGTGAACTTGTCAACCAGTGCCTTCACGCCCTCCTCACCCTGCTGTACATCAACGATAAACAGAGTTTCGTAGGATGAAATCTTATCCATTGTGTTACACCTCCTCATGGACATTAGACCGAACACCTCA
>JAZNFB010000059.1:0-5584 GCA_045588895.1 Candidatus Flemingiibacterium sp. | reverse complement strand
TCTTTACTGCTTGTTGATTTGCAAGGCGATATATGATACAATATGAGTACGGATAAATTTTCTTAAAAATTTTTCGCTTTATCTAAACCTTTTTCATTCACGATGCGTCAATAAGACAGTACCCGAAAACCGGTTTATGGGTCTTAAGACGAAAGGAGGATACAAATGTTATACAGGGATCAGAACGACGAAACCTTGGTTATGCTGACTCTCGCAGGAGAGGTGCGTGCTTATGAGGTTTTGGTCGGACGTTACGAGCGTGCGGTCATTGCGGCGGCAAATACTGTCACGCACAGCCGTTATATGGCAGAGGATGCGGCGCAGGATGCATTTATCACCGCATGGATGAAGCTGAATATACTCCGCGAGCCGCAGAGATACGCACAATGGGTGTGCCGCATTGCAAAGAACTGTGCACGTAATATCATAAGACGTATGCACAGCTTTGTAAATTTTGACGTGCTTGAAAATTCCCTATACGATAATGACACATCAGATCCCGAGCTTTTGTATCTTTCTTCAGAAGAAAAAACAGAGCTGCATGAGAGCATTTCTTCGCTTCCCGAAAAGGTGCGCACGGTCATACATCTTCACTATTTTGAGGAGCTTTCCATTGCGGAAATAGCAGACAGGATGCGTACCTCTGTTGGAACTGTAAAGGCGCAGCTCCATGACGGCAGAAAACGTATCAGAAAGGATCTCGGTGCTATGAATGAAAAGGTTAACGATACATTGGTTGAACGTGTAATGAAAAAGGTTGAGGAGCTTAAATTATGGCAGTTTAAGAGCTGTAAGGATGGGTTTGCAGCCGAATATAACGATGTTCTTGCGGACGTTGAAAAGCTTCCCGAATCGGGTGACAAATATCATGCACTTGCGGACGTGCTTGTACGGGGCTGGTGGTGGCTTCCCGACGGACAGAACGATACATTCTTTGAGCGAATCAAGGAAGCGGCGATACTCGGCAAAAACGATGAGGTTATGGAATTTATCGTCTCCCGTGAGGATTCGCAGGTGTACGGCGGCGCAAGGATAGAGTTCATGCGCGACAAGCAGATTCCCATGCTCGAAAAAGAGGGCTTCACCCGTACGCTCGGCAGGGAATGGTTCTGGCTGCGACATGCATATTTAGGGGAGAAAGAATACGATAAGGCAAAAGAAGCATTCGACAAGGTTTGTGAAGTTCTGAAGCCATCTGATATTTATTATACTCTCATCCCCGGTTCATGCGAAATGACGGAAAAGTTAGCTTCGGATTATAAGGACAAGGATAAATACAAATATCGTATAGGCGGTGACGCATACGAGCTTCGCTATTCGGAGGGCAATATCCGTTATTGGACAAGTGAGGGCTACTACAAGGGAAATATGAACTCGGTTGACCTCAGCGTTGCGAAACTTATCCGTACTGCCTCGAAGTGTGACGGATATTTCTTCGACGAAACGCTCGAGGTCGGCAAAACCATCACCGGCTCTGACGGTACGACGCTCACCTTTATATCTGATAATGAAACGGTTAAAACGCCCTGCGGAACATTCGATAACTGTCAGCTTTGGGTGACAAGATATACGGAAGATTATATCGGCGTTGCGATTTCCAAGAATTACTATAAGTCCGGTGTCGGCATCGTAAAACATGAGCACAAGGAATCGGGCTTTACCGATACACGTGTTTTGAGCGCATACAACATTGTCGGCGGCGAGGGACTTCTTCCGCTTGCCAAGGGTAATACGTGGGAATATGCCGATGAATATAATCACGAGGTTATGATATCATCGCTCACACTTGAAGTGGCTCATGCAGATGATAAAGGCGCTATTGTTACGTCACAGAGGAGCTTTGAGAGGTTCAAATATGACGAGAACTCATGGCTCGATATGATTCAGGAGATACGAAACGAATACTGCAATCACGGTGAGGGAGGAAGCTATAAGCTGCTTGACGTTTCACACGCAGTTGAGCGGGCAGAGGCACTTGCGAAAACTCCGATGGAAAAGGCACACACCAAAGCAGCCGCATCGGTTATTCGGCGTATCATGGAAACCGATCATGAGTTCAATCCCGGGAACACCGCAACGGGACACTGGAACTTCTTTACGAGCGATTACGTTTTAACAAAAAACGGTACAGTGCGGACTGAGGGAAATTCACGCTGGTCATTTGAATGGAAAAGCTGTGGTGCAGGTTTTGTTGAGGCATTACTTCAAAATGACATTTACGATATTTTGCAGAATGCAACAAAATGCCTATGGTCGGACGAATGGGTTGTGGGCGCAACATCGACCGTCGAATTTATCCTGTGGGGAAGCCACTATGTTAAAACACAGATTGTCTGTGAGGACGGCGGCACAGTTACTACCAAGGCAGGTATATTTGAAAACTGCTTAAAGCTTTCGCTTGATATTGACGGGCTCAAGGACGGACTTGCTTACCGAGGCGGCAAAAAGGCATATTATTTTGCAAACGGCGTTGGTATTGTTCGCACCGAAAGCGAATACTGCGAGGGAATGAGAACGGCAGTATACGAGCTTACCTCATACGAGGGTACCGGCGAGGGTTATATGCCGATAGCACACGGTATGCTTCGCCGCTATGATGCAATTGGTCTTACTGACGGATATGTCGGCGCCGCAGAGTATACATATGTCGAGGACGATGATGGAAATATCGTTATTTTTGCAGACAGAACGGGTATACGTGAGACACCTCCGCCGATAACGTCATATGAATTTATTCAGGATGAAATAATCGAGGACAATCTTTGGGAGGAAAAGAAGTATGACGAGAGCCGTATGCGCCATGCGGTGAACAATTTCAGGATTTTGGTGCATTTTCTCACAAGACCCTCCCGAAACTGGGCAGCGGCGAGAAAAGCGGTTGAATGGTACAGATACAACATTCGCATTGTTGAATTTTTAGCCGAGGACGGCGAGATACCGAGAGCATGGCTCGGAGTCTACTTTTATATGCATTTTCTTACCGGATGTGCGATGTTCGGATGCAGGACCGAGGAATTTAAGGAGGAAGGTTACAGATATCTTGAACGTGCGTTTGAGCTTTATCCGAAATGGGAGGAGATACCCGACGGCGAGGAGCTTGAGGTTGGAAACGAGCTCATATACGGCGGCATCAAGATGGTCAAGGGTAAGGAAATAATCGTGCTTCCCGACGGCACAAGAGAGCCGATTGAAACTTATTATCTCTTTAACCGTTCTGCAAGCTTCATGTATCACGGCATGACTGCGCCGAGCGGATGGGAATGGTTCAACCCGGTGCGTGACGAGGAACGCTTCAAGCAATATACCGAGCGTGCAAAAGAGATTGCGGACGCTTGCAAGAAATAAACAAAACGGGGACTTAAATCGACCCCCGAAAGTCAGATACAGTGTGGGCTTAAGTGCTGCGCTGTAAAATGTCCGACTTTCGGGGGTCATATCAGTTTATTGTTTAATATTTTTTATGCCATATGAGAGCTTAGATGCTGTCCGTATAATCCGGGCAGTTCATGAGCAGGTGTCTTTTTTGTTTTTGCAGGATCAAATATGTACGTTTCGCTTGATGACGGTTTCCTTTAATTCGTCCGAAAGGTTACAGAAGAAATCGGAGTAACCGCCAACGCGAATGACAAGGTTTTTATGCATTTCGGGATTTTTGTATGCTTCCATAAGCACTTCACGGTTTATGCAAGTGACCTGCATCTGTATACCGCCGAGCTGCATATATGTCAGAACAAGAGCTTTCATGTTTTCGTCCGTGATATCAGGATCGATTCTGAAGTTGAGAACCGGTGTTCCGAGCGCACGCGCAAGGTTCATTGATGTAACGCTCTTTAAAAGTGCGGTCGGACCCTTTGTGTCTTTGCTGAGTGCGGCACCGAGTGAATCTGCAAGAGGATCTCCGTCACGGCGTCCGTCCGGAGTTGCGGGAACGTGCTTGCCGTGTATTGCCATTGAACGGAACATGATTGCGGCAGGAATAAATGCATCTCCCATAACCGGCTTTCTATCGTCAAGGTAACTGTAAATGTCAGTTGTGAGCTTATTTGCGAGAGCGTTTGCTTCTTCGTTGTCAATACCGTGGTGAACCGGATGATTACGGCATTTGTCAAGAAAGACTTCGTCGTTTGCGCAAAGTAAAGAAAGAAATTCGTCCTTTGAATATTTCTTGTCACGGAAGATAAAATCTCGGATAACAAGCAGAGAATCGAGGACGTTGCTTAGTGCCTCAAAATATACAAGACTCCAACCGTATCTTGCGCCCTCGTTGTTAAAGTCACGACCTTTATCAATGCAGTCGTCAATGAGAAGTGCACGCATCGGAAGGGGACTATGCTTTGCTCGGTCAAGCTGTGACTTATTTATTGCTTCGAGAACTTCCTCTGTTTCTTCGTGAACCTTTGCGAGGAAGCCGTCATAGAACGCATCAAAGTCCTTGGCATCGGAAAGGTGATCACGGATATAGTTTGAGAGAATCCAGAGGACGTTTATTCCTGCGTCACCGCTTCCGACGTTACTAACGCCTGCGATTGACGATTCTGTACAGCCAACGCCGCAGAAATGCTTGAGGTCGGTTTCTTTTAACATCGGCAGACGTTTTGCAAGTCCCGTGTAAAGCACCTTTTTATTGTAGAATGCAGGCTGACCGTTGTTTGTTCTCATGCATTCAAACGCCTTTTTCCAGATAACATCGGGTGTGTTCTCGTCAACAAGAAGCTCAACCTGCGGTCTGCGTTTACCCTTACAGGCTTCGAGACACTGGAGCGTAAGATCAAGCTCATCGCAGTGGAGTGCCATTGAGTAACCGTTGTTGATATCAAGATTGTCGTAAAGATTCTCAAGAAGCGCAACGATATCCTCGCCCTTGTGATACGGTGCAAGTCCCGATGCAACACAGCCGAGATTGTCACAGCCGTCAAAGTACATGACGAAGTTCCATGTGAGAATAGCCTCGTAAACATTTCTTGCCGGCTTCATAGGGACCTGTTCAAGCGCATCGAGCAGCTTCTTGTCTGCATTAACACTGCGAAGATATTCAACACAGCGTGAATGATAATTCTGTATGCCTGCCATTATTTCAAGCAAACCATCTCTCATTTCGGTGTCTGCGATCTTTTCGATTCTCGGTATATACGAGAGAAAACCTTCATTTACGACACGCTCATAATGGGGAAGTGAGTGCTCCGCCATGTCGCAGGCAACGGTGTGAACAAACGGGACGTATGATCTATATTTGCGGAAATCGTTTTCGAACCATCTTGTAAGCTCAGGCTGCTTTTCTTTAAATTCTGCTGATATTGCTGTACCTTCCATGAAGCAGGGAGTTATAGCGGCAGTTTTGTCAAGCTTACCTGACGGATAGAGCGGTTTACCCGTGTATTCGGGCAGGGCACAGCATTCCCAATATCTGCGAAGTCCCTTTGAAAGACGGTAGAATACGGATCTGTCCTGATCCTCAAAAAGTCCTGCCGCCATATATTCGCCGAGAGCTGAAAATCTTTCTTTAATGTTCATAGTGAACCCCTTTCTTCTTTTCTTTTGGCACGCAGTTGGTGTCAAGTAGATTATTACATATTATTTTTGTGCT
>JAZNFB010000058.1:0-3845 GCA_045588895.1 Candidatus Flemingiibacterium sp. | reverse complement strand
GTAAGACGTCCGACGGTTAAAAGATAAAGAGTGAAACCGCCTGCCGCACCGATTAAAATAAAGCTTCTTGCACTGCCTCCGTTTGCCTGAAAGCAAAACAGAATGAGCACAACAGCCGATACTGTGAAAAAAAATATATCCTCGATAAACGAAACAACAGTAAGCACCGTTTGAGAAACAGCGCCGGTTGTTTTACCCTCGCCGTGAAGTGAGAGAAAAACACGTGAGATGCGCATAACGTCAAAAAAGACGCCCAAAAATATGCCGAGTATCAGAGAATATAAAAGCAGGTGGATCTGCCACGCCATGTCAAGTCCGAGTTTGACTGTTTCCATGACATCACCTGAAAAATCCACGCTTCTTTTTAGGCTCGCTCGGCTCGAAGAAAAGAACTCCGCCGATCTTGCCTTCAACATGAAGCACCCCGGTTTCAACAGACAAATCGGAGATGCGAAGTGCTTCCCCGTCTATAGCCATCATACCGTGGTTGCTTTTTAAAATAATACTCCGCTCGTCAAAGCTCTGAACATCTTCAACGCCGGTTACAGTGAGCCGTGAACGGTCAAGAATTTTGATTTCCTGACGTGCTGCGGCTGTAAGCTCGTTATTCATCCGTATCTCCTCTGCCAAGTGGATTGCCGAAATCGGCTTTGTACCATTATATGGCAGAGGATGGTCGGATATACATCAAGAAATAACTTCGTACATCGAAGCTGCGTCAGCCTTTGCGGTGAACTCACGAACATCGATAACCTTGATCTTTGTTGTACGCTGACCGAAAGTTATTTCAATAACGTCGCCCTCTTTAACGTCATATGACGCCTTTGCGGTACGTCCGTTGACCGAAATATGCTGCGAATCGCAGGCTTCGTTTGCAACAGTTCTTCTCTTGATGAGACGGGACACTTTAAGAAATTTGTCCAGGCGCATTAATTACTTGTTGAGCTTTGCCTTGAGAGTCTTACCGGAGGTGAAAGCGAGGCGCTTGGAAGCAGGGATAGTGATAGCCTTGCGAGTTGCGGGGTTGATACCGGCTCTTGCAGGACGATCCTTAACCTCAAATGTACCGAAGCCGACGATCTGAACCTTTTCGCCTGCGAGGATTGCGTCCTCAATACCGGCGAATGCTGCATTGATTACAGCCTCAACGTCCTTCTTCTTAAGAGCTGTTTCCTTGGTAACTTTTTCGATAAGAGTAGTCTTGTTCATGATGTTTAATCCTTTCGTATAAAAGTTTTATACCGTTTAAATTCGGTACTTTAATTATAACATTTTTTTTGGAATTAATCAATACCTAAACCCAAATTTTTTTCAAAAAAGTCGCATAAAATGGCCATTTTTTCAATTTTTAATCAGTTTCTTGCCATAAAATGTAAATATTTTACAGTTTTTTCTCATCAGAAGCCATTAAAACAAGAGCGTCACAGGCATCAGCGAGTGCTTTTTCCGAGTCAACGCCGAGACTTTTGGCAAGAGAAACAACCGAAAAAAGCAATTCTCCGAAGAATTTTTCTTTATCATTATCATTAATTTCAAGAGCGGCGATAAGCGGATTTTCGGGAACGGCAAGTCCGATTTTTCCGGCTTTTGAAGTGAGCTTGTCCGCACGGATCAGTGACGGCAATGAATGAGAAACCGAATCGAGAACCTCACGGTCAGATTTCTGATTCTTCTCGACAACCTTGATCTTGTCCCAGTTTTTTAGTACCTCTTCGGAGGTGTCTGCCTTAACGTCCGCAAATATGTGAGGATGGCGTAAAATCAGCTTTTTGCATATGCCGTCCGTAACATCGTCAAGCGAAAATTCTCCTGCCTCCTCGGCGATGCGTGAATGAAACATAACCTGCAGCATAAGATCGCCAAGCTCCTCACACATAAGCGTTTTGTTTTCCGTATCAATCGCTTCGATAACCTCATAGGTTTCCTCGATGAGGTCGCGTCTTATTGATTTATGAACCTGCTCACGGTCCCAAGGACATCCCTCGGGTGAGCGCAGTATTTCCATTATCTTGCGTAAATCGTTTACGTCATAATGTGTTTTTGCTTTCAATGCTTCGATTTGAGTTTTCATTTTGAACATCCCTTCGGTTTATTTTTCGTGTCGGACGGATTTGTACCAGTGCCGTTAAGCCAAGATAACTTGCCGCCGCAATCAAAACAGCAATAACCGTTCCTGCAAACGGATAAGCAATCGCGGCAAAGGTCACTGCAATCGCCGCAAAAATCAGCGGTTTCAAAAAGTCGGTGAATGTGACAGCCCTGCCAAGAGGAGTTGTGAATGCAATTGCAGCAAGCGATATGACAATTACTGTAAAATAGCAAATAAATGTCGATATCGGCGTGGCGTACTTCCCGAAATACGGAGTCAGAGTCCACGTTGCGATAAACTTCATAACGGCACCGCACAGCATTGCAAAAAGCGGTATACGCTCATGACCGCTTGCCTGAAGAATCGTATTCGTGACACCGAGCAGACAAAGTAACATCGACGACGGCGCAAGAAGCGTCAGTAACATTGCACCTCGGGAAGCAACGTCATCAGCAAAGAGTAGTGAGAGTATGGGCTTTGCGAAGACTGACATACCAACAGCGCACGGAAGCGCAATGAACGCAGTCTGACTGATCGCATCGGAGGTCAATTTCAGAGCCTTGTCATGCTTTTTGAGCGAGAGTGCCGACGAAAGTGACGGAAGCAGCGCATAGGCAATCGGCATTGTCAGCACAGGCGGCAGATTGAACATAGGAACGGCAAGCGAGGAATAATTTCCCCATATCGCCGCAACCTCCGCTTGTGACATACCGACAGCGTGCAGACTGCGAGTCATGATGAGAGAATCAATAAGATTTGCAAGACTCATAACGCTCGACGAAAGGGTTATCGGAAGCGCCGCTTTGACAAGGCTCTTCGCAAGAGCTCCCCTCGTAGTCAGCTCCCTCTCGCCGCTCTGTTTCTTTTTTAATAGGAACGCAATATAGAGAACGATCATACCTGCCGCAACACCAACCGTTATACCGACAGCGGCATATGCGGCGGCAACCTGAACACTCTTCCCTGTTTCGACAGCATGATAAGCGAGTGCAACACCGAGACCAACCTTACCGAGTGCTTCGACGACCTGTGAAAGCGAATGCCATTTTAATTCGCCGAATCCCTGAAAATACCCTCTCAATGCCGCCGATTGGCAAACAAAGAAAAGAGTGGGCGCAACGGCGACTATCGCAAGACGTGAATTTTCAACACGCATAACATAAGATATCGGTCCGGATGCAAAAATCAGAATGAGACAGCCTATAAGCCCAACCAGCGTGAAAATCGACAACGATGTCTTGAATATACGCATAGCACCGTCCTGCCTGCGTTTTTCGGGAAGCTTTGCTATCAGCATAGAAGCCGCCGTGGGAAGTCCTGCCGCAGAAAGCATATAGAACCAAGTGAACAGCGTATATGCGCCGTTAAAATATCCCATTCCCTCCTCACCTATAAGCGCGGTCAGAGGTATTTTGAACATAAGTCCTGCCGCTTTGACGATCAGATTTGAAAATGTCATGAGGAGGACACCGGTTGAAAGACCTGATAATAATTTTGTTTTTTTCACAAAAGACGCTCCGTCAGGCGCACCCGACCGAGCATAGCATATCAGTCGAAATAATGCGCAATAGTATGCTTTGCCGTGTGGCGCAGCTTTTCAACGTCTATAGTTTTATATTCGCCGTTCTCGAAAAGTATCTTACCGTCACACATCGTAAGATAAACATCGCTTTCGTGCGCCGAGAAGGCAACTGTTGCATAAGGATCATACATGGGTATATTATTCAGTGAGTCAAGATCAATGAGAATGATATCG
>JAZNFB010000057.1:0-3079 GCA_045588895.1 Candidatus Flemingiibacterium sp. | reverse complement strand
GACAGACATCGAAAAGAAGCTTATCGCCGACATGATCGACGTCGGCAACAAAATGTACCTTCGCGGCTTTGTGGCGGCGAACGACGGCAATTTAAGTGTACGCTGTCCCGACGGGGAGCACGCAATTGTAACGCCAACGGGAGATTCCAAGGGCGGCGTGACAGAGGAGATGGTCATTAAGGTGCGCGTAACTGACGGAGCGGTCATCGAGGGTGAACGCAAGGCATCAACCGAATCAAAAATGCACCTGCGGCTTTACCGTGAAAACCCCGAAATCGGCGCGGTGGTACACGCTCATCCCTTGTACGCAACCTCATTTGCAATAGCACGTGAGCCTCTTGATGCACCGATATACCCTGCCGCAATGATGAACCTCGGAGTCGTACCCGTAACCGAGTATGCGCCTCCCGGAACAGAGGGCGTTGCCGATTCGGTTGCACCTTTTGTCAAGGACTGCCGCGCACTGCTTCTCGCAAGTCACGGCGCACTCACCTGGGCACGCGACATCTTGACGGCATGGTACAGAATGGAGGAGCTTGAAAACTTCGCACACATCACGTTCAATACAAAGTACATTATGAAAAAAGCCGCAGAAGTGCCGATAATCGACCGTCTGCCGGACAAAAAGTGAGCCAAAAACCGAATAAGCGCAAAAAAGTCAGCCGCCGTACGAGCAAGCATCAAAGCAAGCATACGGTGGCTGTTATTTTATCGGATTTTAATGGAAATAGTTATAACTCGATTCGCCAAACTTGACGATCGTATCAACTGTCGCACCAAGGCTTAAAGCATTACGGCTTGCGTACGATTCCACGCTGTCCGCCGCATTTGCGACTGCCTTTCCGCTTGCATTGTAAACGGTACAACTTACAACACTTCTGAAATCAGCAATCGCCATGCCTGTGATGGACACCTGACACATCGTACTGCTATACTTGATGAAATCAGCACCCTCTATGCGTACTTCCTTGTTAACTCCGTAGTGGTCGGTGTAAGTTGCTATAGCGTAAAGCTTGCTGTAATCTGAACCGACTGCACTGTTGTTGAATACAAGGTCAAGCTGAATTTCGCCTGCAAGGGTAAGCGTTGAACCTGCATAACCTGTTCCCTTAACTCGGTTGTCCGTCGTCGTGACAGATGTGGTCGCCCAAGCCTGATGGGAAGCGGTCAAGTTACGATTTGCAAGGTTTATTGCATCATAATCAAACTGCTCCTGTGCCGCTGCACCGTAGTTTAACATATCAACGTAAACCGTGCGAAGCTTCTTGTTGTTTGCAGCACCGCCGTTTAACATTCGTACAGCGTAAGTCTCAATGCTGTCGCTCTTGGCATTGGTGAGCACCTGTCCCTTTGCATTGTATACAACTGCCGTTACAACGTCATTCATCTGCTTTGCCGCCATGCCCGTGAACTTTGCGGTGTAAACTGTACCGCTGAACTGCGTCCATTCGGATTGCGGCACGGTTTTTGTTTCGGAAGGACTGCCATCAGCGTAAACAATGGTAAATTCGGCGTAGTTGTCTGTGCCGGTCAGCTTGGAGGTGTCAATCGCAAAGTCGAGGGAAAGACTTGAACCAAGTGTCATCGTTACGCCGGAGAAGTCGAATTTTTCAATTTCCGGCTCATAGCTTTCAATAAGCGTGATCTCAAGATTCTTAACACCAAGCGTTGCTGCCTCATCGAGAGTGAAGATTATATCATTCTTCTTAAAGGCGGTCTCGCTGTCGATTGTGAATGTCACACTTATAAAGCCTTCGGCATTGACTGCTCCAACCGTTTCTGCGTCCATGCTCACGGTAAGGTTCGCCGTGTTTGCGTCGGAGTTGAGGGTGGAAACATCGCTGTCATACTTGTTGTAGTCGATTTTATCAATCCTGAAATCGCCGGACACTGTATATCTTCCTGCCGCCAGCGTTTCATCGGATGCAAATGTAAATGCGGTATTCTCACTCGTTTCGGGAACAATAAGATGTCCCATGTCGCCCGAAACAGGCGTAACCGTAAGCACTCGGACGTT
Organism: Candidatus Flemingiibacterium sp.; assembly: GCA_045588895.1. Classification (GTDB taxonomy): domain Bacteria; phylum Bacillota; class Clostridia; order Oscillospirales; family CAG-272; genus Flemingiibacterium. The sequence continues at coordinate 1,062 of JAZNFB010000057.1, read as the reverse complement.
ACCGCCGTTATCCTTCACCGTCCAGCCTGCAGTGCCGTCGTAAAGAACCGTCGTGTTGATGGCAAGATTTTCGTTTTCTCCCGTTTTGACGACCTTTATATCCTTAACGTCCATCGGAACAAAGCCGTAACCGTAGCTCGAGCCGAAGAACCAAAGTGTGCCGTCAAACGAGGTTGTTTCAAACGAAAACTCTGTCCATTCATTCGAGAGCTGTACATTAGTCAAATACTGATTTGCCCAGTCGTATGAGCCGACACGGAAAAGCGACGGCATTCCGAGAATGGGTGTGTTCGGATTACTCGATATCACCGACGACGGAACAAACGGAAGTGTTCTCGCCTTGAACGATACCGTATAAGATATACCCTCGGTGTATTTTCCCTCGGTATCATCACGCCAAACTGCGCCCTCAATGTTGCGGTCACGTCCGCTTATGTGAACGTAATCTTCCGTTTCGGGGTAAACGATATCGATGTCAGCGCTGTAGCCCGAGGTAACAATAGCGTTAAAATCAAGCTTATTTTCGAGCTTATATTCTGCATCAAGAAGAACATCATAATTTGAAACAAGCTCTTTTTTCTCATCGGGGAGCGAATCATACGCATCACGTGCCGCCATGATATTTGCCTCACCGTAGCTGTCCGCTTCGCCGATAAAGCTGATAAGCCGCTCTGTGTTTTCAATATCGGAGTCGGTCACAGGCGCTGTGCGGTTGATTGCAAAGGTGTCAACAATACTCATATCGGTGAGTCTGTAGGTCGTTATTGCAAACTGCGTGTCGGAAACGTGTACCTTTGAAATATTCGGAACCTTTTCCTGATTCTGAACCGCCGCATAAGGGTATAACGTATCAACAAAATCATAATATTTCGTTCCCGAAGCAGAGTTGGCTGTAACATAAAGTATACCCTCGGGATCGGTTACCGAAAGATAATTGGGATCATCGTAAACGCTCGAATCAATGATCGGAGTGAAGCCGTCCATCATGTAGGTGCGGCAGTAAACATGGTCGTGTCCCATCAGAACAACGTCAATATCAAGCTCCTCGAGCACGGGAACAAG
>JAZNFB010000056.1:0-2239 GCA_045588895.1 Candidatus Flemingiibacterium sp. | reverse complement strand
ACTTTTATAGCATCCTTAACCTCGGGACGCACGGGATCTATCATACCGACAAGACCTACAAAGCAAAGCTCACGTTCAACGTTCTCGGAGTCGTATACCGCAGGCTCGCACGAAAGATCCTTCTTTGCTGCCGCAAGAACTCGGAGAGCGCGGTCTGCCATATTCTTGTTAGCGGCAAGGACGTCCGAGCGTATCGCATCGGTCATTTCCTCGATCACACCGTCGATCAAAGCCGTGGTGCAACGCTTCAAGAGCTCGTCAGGAGCACCTTTAGTAAACTGAACGAGCGAGCCGTCCGAACTTCTATGGACCGTCGACATCATTTTTCTGCCGGAGTCAAAAGGCACCTCGCCTATTCTTACCAAAACGTCCTTCTGCGTGCTTTTTGAAAGACCTAAGCTCTCGGCGTAGTTAACGAGCGCGCACTCGGTGGGCTCACCGACCGCTGTCTTTGCATCGTTGTCAAATTCCGCATCCGAGCAAAGCGACATAGCAGTCGCAAGCAAAGCCTCGTCGCCGCCGTAATGGTCTACCACGGTCATCTTGTTCTGAGTAAGCGTGCCCGTTTTATCCGAGCAAATAATCTGCGTGCATCCGAGAGTTTCAACAGCCGTAAGCTTACGTATTATGGCATTACGCCTTGACATATTGGTAACGCCGATTGAGAGCACGATGGTAACGACGGTGGCCAAGCCCTCCGGAATTGCCGCGACAGCAAGTGAGATTGCAATCATAAAGGAGTTGAGAATCGGCTCAAAACCAATGCCGTCACGGATAAGCTGAATACCGAAGATAAGAACGCAAATGCCGATAACGAGGTAGGTGAGGATCTTGGAAAGACCCGCAAGCTTGATCTGCAGAGGCGTTTTACCCTCCTCTGCCAAGGCAAGAGCATCTGCTATTTTACCCATCTCGGTATCCATACCCGTAGCAGTTACGACAGCTTTTCCGCGTCCGTACACCACGGTAGAACCCATAAATGCCATATTTTTTCTGTCGCCGAGAGCAACGTCACCACTTTCACCTGCCGTAAGTGACTCAGCCTTTTTATCAACCGGGACAGATTCGCCCGTGAGCGCTGCTTCTTCAATTTTCATTGAAGCACACTCGATAATTCGAGCGTCGGCAGGAACTGAATCTCCCGCCTCGAGAACTATTACGTCACCGACAACGAGATCTTCACTCGAAACGGAAATCTGACGTCCGTCACGAATGACCTTGCTCTGAGCTTTTGACATTTCCTGTAAAGCCTCGATCGCCTTTTCCGCCTTGCTCTCCTGCAAAACACCTAAAACGGCGTTAATAAGGACGACGGCAAGGATGATGACCACATCTGACGGAAATCCCATATGACCGGAATGAATGCCCTCGTAGATTTCTACACCTGCCGAGATCACTGCAGCCACAAGTAAGATAATCGTCATAGGCTCACCAAGCTGCTTTAAGAAACGGCGGAACAAGGATTCCTTCTTCGCTTCCACTAATTTGTTTTTGCCGTTATGCTCAAGTCGCTGTTGCGCCTCAGTGGCAGTTAAGCCGTTTTTGCCGCTGTCGACCGCTTTAATCACGTTATCGGCATCTTCTAAATAATGCTTCATGTTTTCCCCTTTTGTATTTATATTATTCATTTTGAGCAAAAATATACAAAAAAAGACTTTTGTGACGCTGCGTCACAAAAGTCTTGCAATCTTAACAGATTCTAATAACCGGACTGAAAGTCGAGATGACGGTTATTGAAAAATGCCGAAGCATTCAGCTACTCCCTTTTGTATCTTTGCCATTATATCATATATTCACGCAAATGTCAAGGATCAGTATGCTTTTTTCAAATAAAATACAATTTTAATCAACTACTGATTTACTGAAGAAGCTTATATGCTGAGTATATTAATTGTTATCACATAAAAGTTCGCGAAAAAGTTCGTGAAAATCTATTGACAAAGTTGTTATAATATGATATCATATTTAAGCGCAAAATTGAATGCCCCTGTAGCTCAGCCGGTAGAGCACTTGACTTTTATCAGGTATTTCGGATTCGCATACCGCTTGCGGTATCTTGCGTCACGCGGAGCAGAAAGCGTTCTTTCACACAGTGTGGCACGTTCACCGCATCATTCACCACGCGTAGCAAATTCTCCGCAGTTTACCTGCGGAATAAATAAACGCCCCTGTAGCTCAGCTGGTAGAGCACTTGACTTTTAATCAAGGTGTCCGGAGTTCGATTCTCCGCAGGAGCACC
>JAZNFB010000055.1:0-2985 GCA_045588895.1 Candidatus Flemingiibacterium sp. | reverse complement strand
GCCGAAACGCTCCATTGCCTCTGCATAGGTCATGCGAAGGAACGGAGTGGGCAGATCAACGCCGAGAAATTCCTTCCAAAGACGGACGACGAACTTTTCGTTAATCTCCATAACGTCGTCCTCGGTGACGTAAGACATCTCAAGGTCGATCTGTGTAAATTCGGGCTGACGGTCTGCGCGCAGGTCCTCGTCACGGAAGCAACGAGCGATCTGGATGTAACGGTCAAAGCCGGAGAGCATCAGAAGCTGCTTATAGAGCTGAGGTGACTGCGGAAGTGCATAGAATTTGCCGGGATGTACACGGCTGGGAACGAGATAGTCACGTGCACCCTCGGGAGTCGGCTTGATGAGGCAGGGTGTCTCAATTTCGAGGAAGCCGTTTTCCATATAGTAGTCACGGACAATCTTTGCGATTTTGCTTCTTGCGATAATATTGTTTGCAAGGTCAGGACGGCGAAGGTCAAGGTAACGGTGCTTTAAACGAAGCTCCGGCTTAACGTCACTGTTCTCGACAATTTCGAATGGGGGAGTCTGTGCGGTGGAGAATACCTTTAATTCATCAACCGCAATCTCAATTTCACCGGTCGGGATATTCTTGTTTACAGCGCCCTCACCGCGTGCACGAACGACACCTTTAGCACAGATCGAATATTCCGAACGAAGTGCAAATGCCGCATCGAAAACAGCCTTGTCTGTGTTATCGTCAAAAGCAAGCTGAACAATGCCCGAGCGGTCACGCAGGTCAACGAAGATAAGACCGCCAAGGTCACGCTGGCGCTGAACCCAGCCCATAAGGCAGACGCGCTCGCCGATATTCTTTGCGGAAAGCTCGGCAACATAAGAAGTACGTTTATCGTTATTAGTAAGTTGTGCTCCCATAATTTTATTTTCCTTTTAGATTATAATATTTTGAAATCAATAAGTTCTCTTAATATTATAGCAAATCCCATTTAATTTTGCAATAGTATTTGACAGATTTTTCTTATTATAAGCGGTTTTTTTGGAAAGTCCGCAGCGAATGTCGAAAAGCGCCGACGATTTTTCTTTACATATCGCACATTTTGTGGTATAATATTTATTGTAATTACATACCGGTATGCAGATACAAATTCTGATTGGAGTATCTGTAAGTCAATGGACATCAATTTTATAGAAACCATAGAGACATCCGTTTTTTATTGCCGCAAGATGATTGATAACAGCACAAAATTCGAATGCTGCGCTAACATGATGCCGCTAAAGGATTTTCACTGCTGTACATATAATTTCACAGTCGCAACAAGCCGCACGGACAGTGTCGAGTGTGAGAGCGTGCAGGATGTTACAACCGATATCGGCGAGGCTGAACGCATTTTTGATATCCTCTGCCGTAACACCGTTCACCCGTGTCATCTCAAAGAGGTGGTCTGTGACCTTATTTTATAATACCGCCGCCAATGACGACCTCGTCCGAATAAAGCACCACAGACTGTCCGCGCGTCAAGGCTCTCTGCGGCGTGTCAAACTCAATATGCAGCTCATCGTCCTCTGTCTGAACAACCGTGGCAGGGGCTTCTTTTGCGCCATAACGCACCTTTGCCGTAACACGCAGAGGCATTTCTATTTTGGGAACTGCAATCAGATTTATATCGCCCGCATAAAGCTCCGATGAGAAAAGCAGCTCCTCGTCTCCAAGCGTTACAGTATTGTTATCGGGATCGATACGGCTGACAAAAGCCGGCTTACCGAGTGCGATTCCGAGTCCCTTACGCTGACCGATGGTGTAACGTATCAGTCCCTTATGCCGTCCGAGAACCTTTCCGTCTCTGTCGATAAAGTCACCCGGAGCTGATATTTTTCCGGAATAACGCTCAATAAATGAGGCATAGTCGCCGTCGGGAACGAAACAGATATCCTGGCTGTCGGGCTTATCGGCGTTAATGAAGCACTGCGACTGCGCAATTTCACGAACCTCATCCTTAGAAAGATTACCGAGAGGGAGTATTGTACGGGCAAGCTGTTCTTGAGTGAGCGCCCACAGGACATAAGTTTGATCCTTACCGAGGTCGGCGGAGCGTTTTAAGAGCATACGGTCTGTTGCACTGTCATGTTCAACCCGTGCATAATGTCCCGTTGCGATATGTGTACATTCCATGAGATCGGCACGCATGAGAAGCTGACGCCACTTGATGAAACGGTTACAGTCGATACAGGGATTTGGAGTACCGCCCGATTCATAAGCCAAGACAAAACGGTCGATGACATATTCCTTGAAATTATCGCTGAAATTAAAAACGTGGTGATCGATACCGAGCCGTGCCGCAACACTTTTTGCATCCTCAACGTCGGAAAGAGAGCAGCAGGTTTTTTCCGTGTCGAGCGAGATATCCTCATTTGAAAAAAGCTTTAGGGTGACGCCGACGGCATTTTTATTTTGTGATTTTATAAGATACGCCGCAACAGAGCTGTCAACTCCGCCGCTCATGGCGATGAGTATACGTTTTTCCATAGCCACCTCCTATGTGGGTGATATGATTTTATTATAGCATAAATCATATATAGTGTCAAGGGAAAGTGCAGCTTGGACCTAAAGCCTCGTGTGCTCCAACGTAAAGCCTCGCCCTCTGGGAGAGGTGTCGAGCGTAGCGAGACGGAGAGGGCGAAGTATGCTGCTTCGAACTTTGCGTAATTCGAAGGGAACAGGTACCAGCTCGAGCCGCAGGTACCTATCCCCCTCGAGCTCCCCCTTACCGCCTTGGCTGCACCCGATTTGCGCTCAGTCGCTTACGCTCCAATTCGCTTTGTTTGCCCTACCCGTTTCTCCGCCGCCACCTACGTCGGCGGCTCAATAGCCCCCTTGTTTCTTTTTCTGCAAAAAAGTTAGCCCTTGCAGGCAAGCTTCGTTTACCGAACACATCGTTCCTGCTGCTTTGACTAACACAAAGCCTTCCCCTTGAGGGGAAAGGGGACCGCGCAAGCGGTGGATGAGGTGTCAACACCCGAAGC
>JAZNFB010000054.1:0-2148 GCA_045588895.1 Candidatus Flemingiibacterium sp. | reverse complement strand
CATCCTCTTTTTTCAGTGCCATTTCTTCAATTTCAAGCTGCATGATACGGCGGCGTATATCATCAATCTCCTCCGGCATCGAATCCATCTCGGTACGTATCATTGCACACGCCTCGTCAACAAGGTCAATTGCCTTATCGGGCAGGAATCGATCCGAAATGTAACGGTGAGAGAGGGTTGAAGCCGCCACAATTGCGTTATCGTGAATGCGAACACCGTGGAATATCTCATAACGCTCCTTGAGTCCGCGAAGGATCGAAATTGTGTCCTCCACAGTCGGCTCGTCAACAAGCACAGGCTGGAAACGGCGTTCAAGTGCCGCATCCTTTTCAATATATTTGCGGTATTCGTCAAGCGTCGTCGCGCCGATACAGTGAAGCTCACCGCGTGCAAGCATCGGCTTTAAAAGATTACCTGCATCCATCGAGCCCTCAGTTTTACCTGCACCGACTATCGTATGAAGCTCGTCTATAAAAAGAATGATACGTCCCTCGGATTTTTTTATCTCATCAAGGACAGCCTTGAGTCTCTCCTCAAATTCGCCGCGGTATTTTGCACCTGCGATAAGTGCGCCCATATCAAGCGAGAATATCGTCTTTTCGCGAAGTCCCTCGGGAACGTCACCGCGAACTATACGCTGTGCAAGTCCCTCTGCAATGGCAGTCTTACCAACGCCCGGTTCACCGATGAGCACAGGGTTATTTTTCGTTTTACGCGAAAGAATACGTATCACACTGCGAATCTCGGAGTCACGTCCGATGACCGGATCAAGCTTCTGTGAACGTGCACGCTCAACAAGGTCAGTGCCGTATTTTGCAAGAGCATCATATGTGTCCTCGGGATTGTCGCTCGTAATTGGGGAAGTTTTAACCTTTGCAAGTTCCTTTGTAAAATTGTCACGAGTAATACCGTGATTCGATAAAAGCCCTTTGACGTCTTTACCACCCTCGTGGAACAAACCGAGCATTATATGTTCAACCGAGATGTATTCATCCCCCAGCTGCTTTGCGCTTTTTTCTGCATAACGAAGCACCTCGGAAACCTCACGTGACGGGTAAAGCTCACCGCCCGTAACCTTCGGAAGCTTTGAAATGAGCGTGTCAAGCTCCGAGAGAACAGCGTCACAGTCAGCGCCCATTTTAGTAAAAAGCGACCTTATAAGTCCGCCGTCCTGGTCAACAAGCGCATACAAAAGATGCTCGGGGACAAGTGCCTGATTGCCTGCCTCTTTTGCGATATTCTGTGCGGAATTTATTGTGTCTACAGATTTCTGTGTGAATTTTTGTGCGTTCAATTTTATTCCTCCTTATACGGTTATATTGCCGTTTGCAAGTGCTTTTAAATAGCCTGCCGCAACGTCCTCTCTATCGAATGTGCCGCTGATATAACGCTTCATAAGCGAATCGAAAAGCTGCACATATGAGGATATTCCCTCTGCAAGCTCATTTGATGTTGTATTTTCATGACAAATAATATTACGGACAAACTTGAGATCGTAAAGGGCATACTCGCGAGTTCCCGACCTTGGTGCAAGATAAGTGTCCTCAATCTGCTTCCATAATCGGAAAAACGCTCCCATCGCTTCAATGAGTGCCGCAGACTGTGTTCGCAGTATTACCGACAGCGCACCCACCTCACCGTAACGTGACGAGGTATAAAGCTCAACCTCATAACGCACTGTCGGACGGTATTTATATTCAAGGCAGGACTTAAACGACATCGTCGGCATATTCGGTTCGAAAAACGGTACGAGATCACGTGAGGGTGATATCATAGCCTCAAGTGCCTTGAAAATATCATTTATTCTATCCTCCGGCGTTCTTATTGAAACGTGCTCGGCGAGAATACGGTTCACTAAATTTGAGCGGTTAGTTCCCATGCGGTGTGCCAGTATGTCAATCTCTCTGACAACGTCATCGGAAAGCATGAGACTGTACAGCGTTTTCTTCAAGGTTTATTCCTCCCTGCTTGTATTGTGCTTTTATTGTACCACGCAAAATATAATTTGTCAAGACATTTATATAAATTTTAATACAAGTTTTATATTTTCGCAACAGACTTTCATTTTTCTTTCTACTCTTAAATCAACACATACGCAGCTTTTATTAATAATTCTAATCTATCATAACACAAAAGTATGGATTTTAT
>JAZNFB010000053.1:0-2654 GCA_045588895.1 Candidatus Flemingiibacterium sp. | reverse complement strand
CATTCGATTCAAGTGAAGCCGTAACGCTCATCCAACTCGCGTTGACACCTCATCCGTCTCGCTTCGCACAGATGCTTGCATCTGTTACACCTATCTCCCGGAGAGCGAGGTTTAAAGTCAGATTGGAGCACAAAAAAGCGGAGCCGCTATAATAGCTCCGCCGGATTTTATATATTTTATAAAATAATACAAATAAGACCGCCGCTGCCCTCGTAGATGATGCGTCCGAGCGTTTCCGAAAGTTTTGCGCGTGCCTCCTCGGGCATATGACCGAGCTTTGTGTGAAGTCCTTCGTTCACAAGCTGGTACAGCGTTTTACCGAACATATTTGATTCCCATATCTTTTTGGGATCCTCCTCAAACTCCTTCAGCATGAATTTAACAAGCTCCTCGGACTGCTGTTCTGTTCCGACAACCGGACTTATCTCCGTTTCAATACCTGCCTTGATCATATGTATGCTCGGCGCAGATGCACGCAGACGCACACCGTAACCGCCCGACTGCTTAACGATCTCCGGCTCCTCAAGATGCAGATCGCCAATCTCTGGCATGACAATACCGTAACCCTTTTCGTTAACGTCATTTAGTGCCTCGGCAACGCGGTCGTACTTTTCTTTCATCTGTGAAAGCTCACGAAGTAACATTATTAACTGTTCTTCGCCTGTGATCTCAAGTCCGCAAAGCTCGCTGACCGTCTTATAGTAAAGCCCATCACACAGCTCAAGCGACAGCTGTGCCACGCCCTTTCCGAGATCAATTTTGTCAACATTCACGCCCTTTACGTATTCGTTTTCGTCAGTGTCACGGAACGCCTGCGATATTTCGCCAATCTTCTCGATTTTTGAGGCACGCTCGAGTATGAACTCATTAATCGCCATACGAAGATGATGCGTTTCATCAAGCGCCCTCGTCCATTCGGGCATATCAACCTTGATCTCGCAAAGCGGAAATTCCATCAGTATAAGCTCTAAAATGTGACGTATATCGTCGCCGTCAAGCCGCAGACAGTTCACAAGCGCAACCGGTACGCCGTATTTTTCTTCAAGCTCATAAGCAAGACGGATCGCACTGTCACTTTCGGGTGCGGCGGAATTGAGGATGATCGCAAACGGTTTGCCGGTCTGTTTCATTTCTCTAACAACACGTTCTTCGGCTTCAACATAATTGTCACGCCCGATCTCGCCGATTGTGCCATCGGTCGTAACGAGCATACCAACGGTGGAGTGTTCGTTTATGACCTTACGCGTGCCAAACTCTGCCGCTTCGATGAACGGCATTGGTTCGCTTTGCCACGGAGTATGTACCATTCTTGCATGACCGTCCTCGATGTGACCGATTGCCTCGGGGACGATATAACCGACGCAGTCCACCATTTTAACTTTCATCGTAGCATTATCTGAAAGTGTGATTTCAACCGCTTCATCGGGAACAAACTTCGGTTCTGTGGTCATGACGGTTTTTCCCGCGGCACTCTGTGGCATTTCGTCACGTGCACGCTCTCTTTCATGCTCGTCACGGATATTCGGTATAACAAGCGACTCCATGAATTTTTTTATGAATGTGGACTTTCCCGTCCTCACGGGACCGATAACGCCGAGATAAAAGGTATTCGCACACCGCTCGGCGATATCCTTATAGATCGAGGTGTCTTGCATAAATATTTCCTCCCTTGAGATAGTTACTGTCATATTTATATTGCGTACCCGGGAAGAATATGCACGTGGGCTATATATTTTCATTTTCTGCACGCAAAGCCGACCGCAGCCATGTGCACAGATATGTGACGGGGATGCAAAGTAAGAACCAAAGCAGTGAATAGGTGAGGCATACCTGCCCGAAAAGGTTCAAGGGCAGTGAGGAATAGTCCCAGACCGCCCAGTCAAGCAGTAAATTAACAATAAATCCGACGGTTATTTCAGAAAGTGATATAACGAGACTTCCGACGAGGCAGCGCTTCCACATTGGTGCACTGCGGTGATACACTTCGTTTAGATAGATACAAAGTAAACAGATGCCGCCTGTTAGTATCATTGTCCAATGTGTAAAGCCGCGCCAAAGAAGTTCGATAACGCCGTATCCGACTGCTCCGACGGCGAAGACGGCTCCGTATTCGATGGTTTTTCGCATGATTTTCTCCGTAACGTTTTTTCTTGATGGTTTTATTTATGGTTGACGTTTACGGGAGATTTTATACATGGCGGTAAGCAAAGCTGTGTGGGGTGTGTTCTTTTTTTGTGCGGAGCGTGACCATAGTTTGCCGCACTATCGCTCGTGTAATGCCGTGAGGGGGCAGAAACCAACTCTCGCCGTAGTTCTCCCCCCCCTCACCCTCCCCCTACCTTCCTTGGTTGGTCTCCTTGGCACGCTCAGTTCGCCTACGGCTCACAATTCGCTCGTATTGCGGTAACCGCTCGTTTTCGCCAACTCACGTCGGCGAGAGAAGTTAGATTGGAGCAGCAGGACGATGTGCTTTGTAAAACGACGCTCCCCTGCATAGGCAAACTTTTTTGCGCTAAAGAAACGCGGGAGCTACTGACCCGCCGACGAAGTTGGCGCCGGACGAACGGTTACAGTAGACAAAGCGAATCCGGAGCCGCAGGCGGAGTTGAGCGCAAATCGAGTGCCAGCAAGGAAGGGTGGGGAGAGCTCGAGAG
>JAZNFB010000052.1:0-2183 GCA_045588895.1 Candidatus Flemingiibacterium sp. | reverse complement strand
TCAGTAAAATTGAACGGCGCACCATAGATTATTTTGATCTCACCTTTGTAATCAAGGGACAGATGCAATACACAGTGAACGACCGAGCGGTAACCCTGCGTGAAAATGACGCAATATTACTGCCGCCGGGAACTTTGCGCTCACGTCCGGCGGTTGACGGTGAGGTTCACTACGTCAGCTTCAATTTTACGGCGTATGACGACAGCGTTCTGCCGGCGAAGCTTTTTTATGAAAATGTTATAACACGTGAGATACGCTCGCTTGCTTCGGTTTTCTCGGAACAGCATCTGTCTGCATTTTTCCATTCTTATGAAAAGATGACGAATATTTTAAACTGTATACTTTTCGAGCTTCTTGATACGGTTTCGCTCGGAAGCAACGATAAAAATGTGCTTTCGGTTCTGAAATATATCGACGAAAATCTGACGAGCCGTATCACGCTTCCCGAGATCAGCCGTGCGGTGCATCTTTCGAGCGATTATATATCCCATTGCTTCAAGCGTGAGCTCGGCAGGTCGGTTATGGATTACGTTAACGAGCGGCGTATGTTACTTGCACGAAACATGATATCGGGCAGCGAAATGACACTGACAGACATTGCCGAATCCCTCGGTTACGACAGTTACAGCTATTTTTCACGTGTGTTCAAACGTTATTTCGGCGTTTCTCCGATACGGTATAGGTAAAAGAAAAGCATATCCTCGGTCTCGGGTGTGAGATTTCGGATATGCTTGTTTTTTTGTTATATCTTTTATTTTGCGTAACTGTAACCCATTTCGAGGGCAGTCTTGTTCTTTTCGATGAGTGCCGCTTTAGATGCGGGAATGCCTGCAAGCATATGCTCGAGGAATGCGTCATATTCAAAAAGACCTGTGATCTTTAAGAGATAACCGAGCACGATCACGTTTGCCATACCGGTGAGTCCTGCGTCGGATGCCATTGCGGTTGCCGGGATGCCGTAAACCTCAATGTCGCTTCTGTCGCTTGTCTTATCAATCAGCGAGCAGTCGTAAATGAGCTTGCCGCCTTTGATTATCTTCGGCTCGAACTTATCAAAAGAGGGAAGATTGAGTGCAATGAGGATGTCGGGAGTTACAACAACGGGAGAGCCGATCTCCTCGTCGGAAACGATTACCGAGCAGTTTGCCGCACCGCCGCGCATTTCGGGACCGTATGAGGGAAGCCACGAAACCTGAAGCTCCGAGTCCATTGCCATCTTTGCGATAGCCTTACCTGCGAAAAGGATACCCTGTCCGCCAAATCCTGCAAGAAGAATATTAGTTGTCATTATTCATTTACCTCCTTGGTGGAAGTGGGATTGAGGTCTTTAACGTCAGCATCCTTGTAAACGCCGAGCGGATAGAATGGGATCATATCTGTCTTTACCCATTCGAGTGCCGCTTCGGGCGTCATGCCCCAGTTGGTCGGGCAGGTGGAGAGAACTTCAACGATTGAGAGTCCCTTCTTGTCGATCTGATTCTGGAAAGCCTTCTTGATTGCCGCCTTTGCCTTCTTGATGTTGGGAACGGTGTTAACGGCAACACGCTCTGCATAACCAACGCCGTCGAGAGTTGAGAGCATTTCGCAAACTCTGATAGGCGAGCCCTGGATTCTGCGGTCACGTCCGTATGGCGAAGTGGTTGTAACCTGACCGGGCATTGTGGTCGGAGCCATCTGTCCGCCGGTCATACCGTAGATACAGTTATTAATGAAGATGATTGTGATGTTCTCGCCTCTTGCGCCGACGTGAACTGTTTCGGCAGTACCGATTGCGGCAAGGTCACCGTCACCCTGATATGTAAATACGATATTATCGGGATGAGTGCGCTTAACGCCGGTTGCAACAGCCGGAGCACGTCCGTGTGCGGCTTCAATCATGTCGCACTCGAAGTAATTATATGCGAATACGGAGCATCCAACGGGAGCGATACCAACTGCTTTTCCGCAGAGGTCGAGCTCGTCGAGCACTTCTGCAACGAGTCTGTGAACGATGCCGTGTGTACAGCCCGGACAATAGTGGAAGGGTACGGGCGAGAGAGATTTCGGTTTATCAAATACTACCATTTTAGTTTACCTCCTTGATTAAAGAGTTGCGGCGAGCTTCTCGATTTCGGCGAGAACTTCGTCGGGAGAGGGAATCATACCGCCTGTACGTCCGAAGAACGAAACCGGCTTCTTACATT
>JAZNFB010000051.1:0-3770 GCA_045588895.1 Candidatus Flemingiibacterium sp. | reverse complement strand
GACCGCCTCGGCAAAAAGCTGCTCATTACGGGCAAAGGCCGTTGTAACGTTACCAACAACAGCGATATAAATACTCATATCGAAAACACGCCGACAAATCCGAGGTTTATGTATACCGCTCTCAATAATTTCACAGCGCAGGACGTTATGGAGTTTTTTGAGTCGCTCGGCGTACCGCTTAAAACAGAGCGCGGAGACCGTGTTTTTCCGGTTTCGGACAAGGCAGGAGATATCTGCGGTGCTCTGAAGCGGCGAATCAACCGTCTTGGCGTTAATGTTATAACGGCACGTGCGGAGAAAATCACACAGTCTACTGAGGGCTTTACGGTCAGCGCAAACGGTGAGGATTTGTCTTGTGACGCCGTGATACTCGCAACGGGCGGTGTTTCCTATCCGCTGACAGGCTCGACGGGGGACGGCTACAAATTTGCAAGGTCGCTCGGGCATACCATTGTTGAACCCAAGCCATCGCTTGTTCCGGTTGAATGTGAAGAAAAGTGGATAAAGGAAGCTATGGGGCTCTCACTTCGAAATGTTTCGCTGACGGTCAAGGATGGCGAGCGAGAGGTGTTTTTTGAGCAGGGTGAGATGTTACTCACGCATTTCGGCGTTTCAGGTCCGCTTGTGCTTTCCGCTTCGAGCCATATGAAGGGGCTTGGAAACAAGAAATTCGGTATGTTTATCGACCTAAAGCCGGCTCTTGATTTTGAAACTCTCGATAAACGTCTGCAAAGTGATTTTTCAAAGAATATCAACAGGGATTTTATAAATTCCCTCGGCGAGCTTCTTCCCTCTAAGCTGATACCGATAATGGTTCGTCTTTCGGGAATTGACGGCAGATGTAAATGCAATTCGATAACACGTGAGGAGCGTCACAGGCTTGTTTCACTTTTGAAGGCACTGCCGCTCACTGCAGTAAAATTCCGTCCCATTGACGAAGCTATCATAACGTCGGGCGGAATCAACGTCAAGGAAATATCGCCGAAAACAATGGAATCAAAGCTTGTTCCGGGACTTTACTTTGCCGGGGAAATTATTGACGTTGACGCTTATACGGGCGGATTCAATCTGCAGATTGCCTTTTCAACGGCACGTCTTGCGGCAGAATCTGCGGCGGCTGAATGGTAAAATTACTGACAGGAGAAAAAACTATGGATAAAATTGTAATTGCACTTGACGGACCGAGCGGTGCAGGTAAAAGCTCGCTTGCAAAAGAGATTGCAAGGACTCTCGGTATCGTATATCTTGATACGGGTGCTCTTTATCGCACGGTTGGTCTTTATGCAAAGAAGAATAATGTTGATCCGCACGATGAGACGGCAGTTGAACCTCTGCTTTCCTCGCTTGATATCGATGTTGTTATCAAGGACGGCGTTCAGCAGGTTTATCTTAACGGTGAATGTGTCGGTGATGCTATACGCACGCCCGAAATGTCGATGTACGCTTCGGCTGTGTCGGCACTTCCGTCTGTACGTGCGTTCCTTCTCGAAACACAGCGCAGCTTCGCAAGACGGTCATCGGTTATCATGGACGGACGTGATATCGGAAGCGTTGTGTTGCCCGATGCCGATGTTAAAATTTATCTTACGGCAAGCGATGAGGTTCGTGCGATGCGCCGTACAAAGGAGTTACTCGCAAAAGGGCAGAGCGTTACATTTGATGAGGTTCTCGCCGATATGAGAAATCGTGACCATGCGGATTCCACCCGTGCGGTTGCTCCGGCAATCAAGCCCGAGGACGCCGTGACGCTTGATAACAGTGAGCTTGATGAGGAGGGTACGGTTTTGCGTGCTCTCGAAATTATCAAAGAGAAAACCAAGTGGGAAGCAGGTAAATAAATGAAAGCTTACAAACGGCTGAAAAAATGCTTACAGGGGCTTATAAAGCTTGTTTTCAGAGTTCATATTCACGGTGCCGAAAACGAACCGGATGAGGGCGGATATCTGCTGATTTCAAACCATATCAGCTATATTGACGTTCTTGTTTTGGCAGTTGCACTTAAACGTCAGATCCGATTCATGGCTAAAAAGGAGCTTTTCAAGGTCCCGCTGCTCGGCGGACTTATAAAGGCACTCGGTGCGTTTCCCGTTGACAGAAAGGGTAATGCCGTTGCACCGATAAGAAAATCGATAGCACTGCTTGAATCGGGCGAGGTCGTCGGTATGTTCCCACAGGGACACCGCTTAATGAAGCGTAAGTTTGACACAACCAAAGACGAAATCAAGGGCGGTGCGGCGATGACCTGCTGTCGGGCGAAGTCACCTGTTCTTCCGGCGTTTATCGCAACAAAAAATGATAAGGTCATCCCTTTTCGCAGAGTTGATATTTTTATCGGTAAGCCCATTGCATATGAGGAATTTGGCTTCGAAAAGGGCGGTAACGAGGAGTATATGCGTGCAGGCGGCTTGATGTTTGAGCGTATTGCCGAGCTTGCTCCCGAAGACAGGAGAAGCAAATGAGCGTTACTGTTGCAAGGCTTGCGGGATTCTGTTTCGGTGTGTCACGTGCGGTTGATACGGTTGAAGCGGCTATTCTCGAGGGCGGAACGATATGCACGCTTGGCAAGCTGATACACAATCCCGGCTTTATACATGAGCTTGAAGCACGCGGTGTACGTATCATTGATTCGGGAGATATTGAGGCTGTTGCAGCTGCTGCGAATGAAAGTAATCCCACAGTGGTTTGTACACGTGCACACGGCATTACCGCAGAGCTTGATGAACGTCTTAAAGCCCTTGCGTCAGCGAATCCCTTTTTTAAGGTGCGTGACTGTACCTGCCCGTATGTCAAGAAGATTCACAATATTGCGAGGGATGAAACGGGGGATGACACTGTTCTTTGCGTGCTTGGCGATGAAAACCACCCCGAGGTCCAGGGAATAGTCAGCTATGCGCGGTGTGAATATGTCATATCGACGTCTGCAGAGGAGCTGTGCCGCAGGCTTGATGTGGTCAATATTACCAATAAACGACCGATTTTGGTAGCGCAAACCACTCAAAACCTAATAGAATGGAAAAAAACTATAAAAATTTTTGAAAAACTATATACAAATGCGAAAATTTATGATACAATATGTAGTGTAACAGAAAATAGGCAGGATGAAGTCTTGAAGCTATCCCGAAAAATGGATATGATGATAATTATTGGCGGCAAAGAGAGTTCCAACACGAACAAGCTCTATGACATCAGTAAGAAAAATTTAAAGCTTTCCTTTTTGATTGAAGATGCTTCCTCCATTCCGCTCGAGTATGTTCAGCCCCATATGAAGGTGGGAATTGCCGCAGGAGCTTCAACTCCGGGCAAAATTATTCAGGAGGTTCAAAATATTATGAGCGAGAACATTGAAAAAACATTTGAAGAGATGCTTGACGAAAGCATCAAAACCATCAAGAACGGCGACCGTATCACAGGCGTGATCACACAGGTTTCCGAAAACGAAATTCAGGTTGAGATTCCCGGCGTTAAGTTCACCGGTATTATTACATACGATGAGCTGACCGATGATCCCGCTGTTAAGCTCTGCGAGCTTTACAAGGCAGGCGACGAGATCGAAGCGAAGGTCCTTAAGGTAAATGATGCCGAGGGTACCGCAGCTCTCTCCAAGAAGAAGATCGACGTTGACAAGAACTGGCAGGTAGTTGTTGCTGCGGCGGCAAACGGCGACGTTATCGATGCGAAGATCATCGATGTCGTAAAGGGCGGCATTATCGGTCTGTGCGACGGCGTTCGCGTGTTCATTCCCGCATCGCAGTCGGGTCTTCCCAAGGATG
>JAZNFB010000050.1:0-4041 GCA_045588895.1 Candidatus Flemingiibacterium sp. | reverse complement strand
TTTTGCTCGCATCTGTCGAGTTCTTTAAAAATTTTGCTGTTATGAATATTTCGCTCGCTATTTTTAATTTCATTCCTGTACCACCTCTTGACGGCTCACGTGTACTATATTCATTTTTGCCCGATAAAATATATTTCGGCGTGATGAAATATGAGCAGATTATATCGATGGTACTTATAGTTCTGCTCGTTACCGATATACTCGATAATCCGCTTTTTTGGGCAGTAAATAACGTCTATAAAGGTATGCTGTGGCTTATCCCGATAATTTAAATCTTCACGAAAGATGAGACGCTATGGTTGAAAATATTACATATAAGCTTGAAGCCTTTGAGGGTCCTCTTGACCTGCTGCTCAAGCTGATTGACAAAAATAAAGTTCAAATAACCGATATTCCCATTGCGCTCATTTTCGAGCAGTATATGGAATATATCGACCTCATGCAGAAAATGGAC
This sequence comes from Candidatus Flemingiibacterium sp., assembly GCA_045588895.1. Taxonomy (GTDB): domain Bacteria; phylum Bacillota; class Clostridia; order Oscillospirales; family CAG-272; genus Flemingiibacterium. The sequence goes on along the minus strand of JAZNFB010000050.1, from coordinate 3,587 downwards.
ATGGAGGTTGCGGGCGAATTTATCGTTATGGCGAGCGAGCTTATGTTAATCAAAAGCAAAATGCTCCTGCCAAAGCCCGAGGACGAGGAGGAAGATCCCCGTGCAAAGCTTGCCGCAATGCTGCTTGAATATCAGAGAATGAAACAGGCGGCAGGATATCTTTCCGAGCAGTTTTGTCAGTATTCGGGACGTATGATCAAGGATACAGACGAGGTTAAGCCCGATTCGGGTAAGATTGAACCGCAGGAGGCAGACGCACTTCGCCGTGTTATGCTCTCTATGCTCCGTGCGATGGATAAGAGTGCGATTGATGCAATTAACCGTGAAAGCGCAGAGCGTCCGTTTGAGCGAATTTTACGTACGCCGATAGTTCCCGTCAGCGGAAAGATATACGGCGTTATACGTTATCTTGTCAAAAACGGTGAGGCACTTTATACATCCATACTGCTCACAGCCAAAAGCCGAAGCGAGCTTATTGCAACCTTTCTTGCAGTGCTCGAGCTTATAAAGAAAAACCGCGTTACTCTCCGTCCCGTTGAAGAAACGGATTTCGGGGAGATAACCGATTTCAGAGTTAATCTTAATCATGAACGAATGACAGGAGGGGATCGGAATGTCAGCGAAGCCTATACTTGAGGCGGTGCTTTTTGCCGCAGGACATCCGCTTACATATGAGGTTCTTGCCGAAGCGGCGGAATGTATGACAAGCGAGGTTAAAGAGATACTTTCCGAGATGGCATCAGAGTATTCCGATCACGCAAACGAGCGCGGAATACAGCTTGTTATGTATAAAGATTCCTGTCAGCTCTGCACCAAGGAGGAGCATATCGACAAGATACGTACGGCACTCGGCGTAAGATCGGGCGGTAACCTTTCAAGAAGCTCGATGGAAACGCTCGCTATTGTTGCATACCATCAGCCGGTTACACGCTCGTATATTGATTCTGTGCGCGGCATAGATTCAAATTACTCGGTCAATAATCTCACCGATAAGGGACTTATTGAGGTTTGCGGACGCCTTGATGCACCGGGCAGACCGTCGCTTTACCGTACAACGGATAATTTCCTGCGTATATTCGGAATCACGTCGCTTGATGAATTGCCGCCGGTTGAGCTTTTTGCAGTGCCGGAGGTGAAGACGGACGTTTTGGCTGCAGGTGAAGCAACCAACGCTAATATTGCAGATAGTGTTGAAGTCGATGCTGATATTGATGAAATCGACGATGAACAATCGGAGGAATAAGATCTATCAAACTGGGCAAAAGGGAGTGATGTGATGGGATGGATCATAGCCGCGGCGATCATTGCTTTGATTTTTTTGCTGCTTATGCTGAAGGCAAGAGTCAAGGTGAAGGTTGACGGGGACATGAAGCTTACGCTCGGTGTTTTGATATTCCGTATCCCATTATATCCCGGCAAGGAAAAAACGCTGAAGCTTTCGGATTATAAAATCAAAAAATTCAGAAAAAAACAGGCGAAGCTCGAGAAAGAAAAATCGGGCAAAAAATCGAGAAAAAAAGCAGTGGGACACAAACCTTCAGATTCTAAAACAAGGATGGTGGAGGTTGACGACTCAGGAAACGATATCACAGAGCTGATTTCAACGATCATAGAGGTCGTAAAAGTCTTTTTTGAGCGTTTTGGTCATCATCTGCATATAAAATTAAAGCGCTTGGTCATAATAATCGCAACGCCCGATGCCGCGAAAACCGCTGTGCTTTACGGAGCTGTTTGCGGTGCGGTGCAGTGCCTTTTGGAGCTTCTTGGTAATGCTGTGCATCTTAAAGTGCCAAACAGCGATGACATATGTGTTATGCCCGATTTCACCTCGGAAAAAACAAGCGCACAGGTTGATATTACATTTTCGTTGCGTGTTTATCAGGTCTTGGATATACTGATACGCTCGGCTGTTGCATATTTTAAAAAATCGTAATTTTTGAAAGGGGAACATAAAAATGGCAGACAACAAAATTTCCGGAATCATTGAAGCATCTCTTGAAAACATCAGAAACGTGGTTGACGCAAACACTATTATCGGTGATCCGATCAACACTCCCAACGGCACAACGATAATACCCGTTTCAAAGGTGATGGTCGGTTTCGCTTCCGGCGGAGTTGACTATCTCGGAAAGAACACCAAAAAGGCGGCGGAAAATTCATCCTCGCCGGCTAATAATCTTCCCAAAAATTTCGGCGGCGGAGGAGGCACAGGTGTTACTGTACAGCCCGTTGGATTCCTTGTAATCTCACCGGACGGTAATGTGCAGATGCTCAATGTCGGAACGACAAATGCCGGTTCAAACGATAAAATTGACCAGGTTGCAAATCTGATTGAGCGTTCTCCCGACCTTATTGCAAAAATCAAAGCACTTTTCAAAAAGGATAAGAAGGACGAAAAGGCTGAAAACAAAGAAAGCGCAACCGATACCTCCGAAGAGGAATAACTTGCAGTGCATAAATTCTCCGTGGCGGCGAATGCTTTTCTTGAAGCTTTACTACCAAGGAGAATTATATGCGAAAATTAAAAATAGCGGCACTGCTTCTTGTGCCTATAATGTTTATAAGTCTGCTTCCGGCGCGTGCGCTTGAGGTTTCGGCAAGCTCGGCTATTCTTATTGAAGCCGAAACGGGACGTGTCGTTTTTGAAAAGGATGCAGACACGCGCCGTCCCATGGCAAGCACCACCAAGATTATGACTGCGCTTGTTGCCATTGAATCGGGAGATTTAACCCGGGAGATAACCGTCGATACGGCGGCAGTGGGCGTGGAAGGCTCGTCAATATATCTTAAAGCGGGCGATAAGATCACGCTCGAATCGCTTGTCTGGGCGCTCATGCTTGAAAGTGCTAATGATGCCGCGGCTGCTATAGCTATCGGTGTTGCAGGCTCGGTGGAGTCGTTTGCCGATTTAATGAACGAAAAAGCGACAGAGCTGGGGTTATGTGACACTCATTTCACCAATCCGCACGGTCTTTGTGACGATGAGCATTACACCACTGCACGTGACCTTGCAAAATTAACTGCGGCTGCACTTGAAAATGAGACCTTCAAAACGATCGTTTCAACCGGTTCGCATCGAATAGAATATGGCGAATCGGCGCACAATCTTCATAATCACAACAAAATGCTCCGTATTTACGACGGTGCGCTCGGAGTTAAAACCGGCTTTACCAAAGCGAGCGGACGGTGTCTTGTTTCGGCGGCAGAGCGTGACGGTATGACGCTTATTGCGGTTACGTTAAATGCGCCCGACGACTGGGCTGACCACACGGCAATGCTTGATCTCGGTTTTTCGAGTCTTGAAAGGTTGACGCTTATCGAGCCCGGTGAATCGGTTTTTATCTCACCCTGCATCGGCACAGAATCAGGACAGATCACCGTAAAAAACCGAGAGGGAATTACCGTCATTTTACCGAAGGGTGAACACAGTATAACGCACAAAGTCATTCTTCCGCGATATTTCTGGGCACCTGTGAGGGAAGGCGATGCAGTTGGAAAAATTGAGATACGTGACGGTGAAACACTTCTCGGAGAGGTTATTCTCTATGCCGATGAGAATGCCGAAAGAATAGAATATAAGAAAAATT
>JAZNFB010000049.1:0-4288 GCA_045588895.1 Candidatus Flemingiibacterium sp. | reverse complement strand
CAGATACGGACGCCTTGACGCAACAGACGAGGAATGTATCGCAGCGGCAAAGCTTGCAGGTGCAGACGATTTTATAACGCGCTTGCCGAGCGGTTACTCAACACAGCTGACAAACAACGGCGCAAACCTTTCGCAGGGTCAGCGTCAGCTCATCGCGATTGCACGTGCGGCAGTTGCAGATCCGCCTGTAATGATACTTGACGAAGCGACATCCTCAATCGATACACGTACCGAAGCGATAGTACAGCGCGGTATGGATAAGCTCATGGAGGGACGCACTGTGTTCGTCATTGCGCATCGCCTTTCGACCGTTATGGATTCGGATGTTATCATGGTGCTTGATCACGGACGGATCATTGAACGCGGAAATCACGAGAAGCTGATTGAAGAAAAAGGCACGTATTATCAGCTTTATACAGGCGCATTTGAACTCGAATAAGGTTACAAGGCTCGGGGATAAAAACCCGGGCTTTTTTATATTGCAGGCTGGTCTTGGTGATACTCTCTATTTTATATCATAATAATGAAAAAATTCACAAAAAAATATTGCAGTCCGAGCATTAATGTGGTATAATTATATTAAATAAAGACGGAATCACCGTCAAGTAAACGGAGGTATTTATTATGGGACTTATTAAAGCAGGACTTGGCGCACTCGGCGGTACTCTCGCCGATCAGTGGAAGGAATTTTTCTACTGCGAAGCACTTCCGAATGATATCCTTATGGTTAAGGGTCAGAAACGCATCGGTAACCGTTCCTCAAATACAAAGGGCGAGGATAATATCATTTCAAACGGCTCCGGTATCGCAGTTGCAGACGGTCAGTGTATGATCATCGTTGAGCAGGGCAAGATCGTTGAGGTCTGTGCCGAGCCGGGTGAATTTACATATGACACATCAACCGAACCCTCTATCTTTGCAGGCAGCCTCGGCGAGTCGATAATCAACACCTTCAAAACCATCGGTAAGCGATTCACTTACGGCGGCGACACCGGTAAGGATCAGCGCGTTTACTATTTCAACACCAAGGAGATCGTCGATAATAAGTTCGGCACGGCAACACCCATCTCCTTCCGAGTTGTCGATTCGCGAATCAATTTTGACGTGGACGTGTCACTGCGCTGTAACGGTATATACACATTCCGCATGACCGACCCGCTCAAATTCTATACCAACATCGCAGGAAATGTGACCGATTCATATAACAAAGAAGAGCTTGCCGGAACAATGAAAACCGAGTTCGTCAGCGCTCTCGGCCCGGCACTTGCAAAGCTTTCAAACCTTGAGCTTCGCCCGAATCAGATCCCGGCTCACACAAACGAGCTTGAAAAATTCTTAAACGAAGAACTTGCCTCTGAATGGGGTGAGCGCGGATTTGGCGATGTTAAGGTGGCAATCAATCCGCCAACACTCACCGAAGAAGACCAGCAGATGCTCAAGGATGCACAGAAGACCGCAATGTACCGCGATCCCACAATGGCAGGCGCAACCCTCGTCGGCGCACAGGCAGATGCTATGCGTGCGGCAGCCTCCAACGAAGCAGGCGCAATGACCGGCTTCATGGGTATGGGTATGGCAATGAATCAGGGTGGCATTAATGCGCAGAACCTTTTCGCAATGGGACAGCAACAGCCACAGGCTCAACAGCAGGCAGCACCAGATCCACAAGCACCGGCTCCTGCGGCGGCGAACACATGGAAGTGTGCCTGCGGCGCGACAGTGAGCGGTAAATTCTGCACCGAGTGCGGCGCTCCGAAGCCTGCGGATGACGGTTGGAAGTGCGCTTGCGGTGCTATCAACAAAGGCAAGTTCTGTCCTGAGTGCGGAGCGAAGAAGCCCGAGGCGGCATCATACGCTTGCAGCAAGTGCGGTTGGACACCCGAGGATCCTGCAAATCCCCCGAAATTCTGCCCTGAATGCGGCGATAAATTTGATCAAAGTGATGTGAGATAATGTCTGAATTATTACTTTATAAATGCCCGTGCTGCGGCGGTAACATTGAGTTCGACAGCACGATACAAAAACCGAAATGCCCATACTGCGATACCGAATTTGAGATGGAAAGCCTTAAGGGTTACGACGATGATCTGAAAAACGATCGCGGCGACGAAATGAACTGGGAAGACAGTACAGATAACGATTGGCAGGAGGGCGAAACAGAGGGACTGCGTGTTTACGTTTGTAATGCGTGCGGCGGAGAGGTGATCTGCGACGATACCACTGCCGCAACAAAGTGCCCGTACTGTGACAATCCCGTCATCATGAAGGGACAGCTCGGCGGCGATCTGCGTCCCGATCTCGTTATACCGTTCAAGCTCGATAAAAAGGCGGCAAAGGCGGCTCTCATGCGTCATCTTGAGGGAAAGCCACTGCTTCCGAAGGTCTTCAAGGATCAAAATCACATCGATGAGATAAAGGGCGTATATGTTCCGTTCTGGCTTTACGATGCAGAGGCGGACGCAAATATCCGTTACCGCGCAACAAAAGTCCGTACATATACAACTGCGAAATATCACTGCACCGAAACAAGCTATTTCTCCGTCACCAGAGGCGGTACGCTCGGCTTTAATCATATTCCGGTCGATGGCTCAACAAAAATGGCAGATGACCTGATGGAATCAATTGAACCCTTCAATTTTGCAGATGCAGTCGATTTTCAGACGGCTTACCTCTCGGGATACCTCGCAGACCGTTATGATGTTCCCATGGAGCAGAGCCGTGAACGTGCGAATCAGAGAGTCAAATCGAGCACGGAGGATGCGTTCAGAAGTACGGTTGTCGGCTATTCCTCGGTGACACCCGAACAAAGCTCGGTTCGTGTCGGCAACGGCAAAACGCGGTATGTTCTCTATCCCGTTTGGCTTCTCAATACAACATGGAATAATCAGAAATACACATTTGCGATGAATGGACAGACAGGCAAATTCGTCGGTAATTTACCCGTGGACAAGGGCAAATATTGGGCGTTCCTGCTTGGCGGCACGGGAATATGCACGGCGATAGTCTTTCTCCTTTTAACGCTTATGGGACTGCTGTGAGGTGTGAGATGAAAAAGATATTCAGTGTAATTTTAACTCTCACGGCAATGCTCACATTGCTTGTGCCGGCTGTTTTTGCGGACAGTGCTCCTGCCCTTGTAGTTGACTATGCGGATCTTCTCGAACAGGAAGAAGAAGCCGCACTTCAGGAATTGCTAAGTGAGATTTCCGAGGCAAATCAAATTGAGATTGCAGTCGTAACAACAAATTCGACAAACGGAAAAAATATCATGGACTATGCCGATGATTTTTACGATGATTACGGCTACGGTTACGGCGAAAACCATGACGGCGTAATGCTGGTTCTCGATATGGGAAATCGTGAATACTGGATCACCGCATCCGGCGTGGCAAGTGATTATCTCGATGATGATGTCATCTATGAAATTGAGCAAGCTTTCATCGACGATCTGTCAAACGGATATTATTACGATGCGTTTGCAGCCTTTGCAAGGGAATGTGACGGGCGATTTGGCGGCATAGGAATCCTCTCAACCCTTGTAATATCGCTTATTGTCGGCTTCATTATTACGCTTATTGTTGTTTCCACGATGAAAGGCAAAATGACAAGCGTGCGTGCTGCGAAAAATGCGACAAATTACGTTGTTGCGGGAAGTCTTAATCTTACCTCGCAGAATGACCGTTACCTTTACAGCAACACTGTGCGCACACCGCGAAATACAGATAATAATTCAAGCGGAAGCTCCGGCAGCTCTGTACACCGCAGCTCATCGGGACGTACACACAGCGGGCACGGCGGCAAATTCTGAAATTAATTAATATAGGGTTGCCTGAAATACGGCAGCTCTATTTTTTCATCCTCCTCGAATTTACGCGAAGTTCGAAGCAGCGCACTTCGATTTACACCTCATCCACCGCTTACACCGTCCTCTCTACTACCGGAGAAGATTTTTAAGTTAGTCAAAGCCGCAAAACGAGCGCAAAAACAATATTTTTAAAAAACTTCAAAAAACCTATTGACAAACACAGCCGACTGTGATATAATAATATGCGTTGAAAAGAAACCCATGCGGATTTAGCTCATTTGGTAGAGCGCGACCTTGCCAAGGTCGAGGTGGCGGGTTCGAGCCCCGTAATCCGCTCCATTTTTTTCGGTAACACCGAAAACGGAAGCTTAGCTCAGCTGGGAGAGCATCTGCCTTACAAGCAGAGGGTCACAGGTTCGAGCCCTGTAGCTTCCACCACATGAACGGTTCGGAGTCGTTTGACTTTCGGCCGTTTTTAATTTT
>JAZNFB010000048.1:0-5701 GCA_045588895.1 Candidatus Flemingiibacterium sp. | reverse complement strand
CGTATATGAGGGCTACGGTCCCTGCGGAGTTGCAGTTATTGTCGAGGCTACTACCGATAACCGAAACCGTACCGCATCGGATGTTCGCCATTACTTTGATAAGTACGGCGGAAATCTCGGAACCACAGGCTGTGTAAGCTTTATGTTCACCGAAAAGGGCGTTATCGTTATCGAAAACGACGGCAAGATCGACGAGGATCAGCTCATGGAGGATGCACTTGAGGCAGGTGCGGCAGATTTCGCTTCCGAGGACGGTGCTTTCGAAATTTCAACCGAGACTGATGATCTTGAGGCTGTCCGTGCGGCACTTGCAGATAAGGGTTATGCCATCCTTTCCGCTGATACAGACAAGATTCCCTCAAGCTATGTAACGCTTACCGGTGAGGATGAAATCAAGAATATGAACAAGCTCATCGAAGCACTTGAGGATAACGATGATGTTATCGAGGTTTATCACAACTGGGAAAATCCCGACGAAGAATAAAAACAGAGCCGTCTTTATGGGCGGCTTTATTCTTACTTAGTAAGCTTAAGGAGCATTTATGGATAAGAAATTAACTATAAAAGAGATCGCCGAGCTGGCAGGTGTTTCCGTTGCGGCTGTTTCGTATACGCTGAACGGCAAAAAGGGCGTCGGTGAAGAAACGAGGAAGCGTATACTTGACACGATCAGCAGTACAAATTACACTCCGAATGTCAATTCACGCAGGCTCATTTTAAACAGAAGCTTCAATATACTTCTTGTTATAGACAGCAACGATTCTCCGCTTAATAACTTCTTTTATGTTGCGGTTATAAATTCCATCGTCAAGCAGGCGGCAGATAAGGGCTATAATATCGTTCTTGCAACCGTCAGGGGTGCGGATGATACTGCGGTGCTTGAAGGTATGCTCATGCAGAGAAATGCGGACGGAATTATCTTTTTGTCTGATATTTCAAGTAAGCTACAGGGAGAGATCGAAAAGACCGGAATTCCGTTTGTCGTAATTGACTCGCAGAAAAAAACGCCGCCCTATCCGAGTGTTCATGCCGACTATACCGCTGCGGCGGAATGTGCGGTTTCACATCTTACCTCTAACGGTCACACAAAAATCGCAATGCTTGCTTCGTATAATATTCCCGAATATTTTATCTGTACCTTTGAAGGATACAAGCAGGCTCTTTCAAAGGCAGGCGTATCGGTTTGTCCGGAATTTATACATTCCTCGGCGGCTGACGAGGAGTCAGTTAAAAATTGCATTGACACCTTGCTTGCACTTCCCGAGCCACCGTCGGCTATATTCTGTACAAGCGATATTATTGCCGTTATCGCAATGAATCATCTGCAGAAAAAAGGTTATAAAGTGCCCGATGATTTTTCAGTCTGCGGTATTGACGACATTGTTCCGGCGCGCTATCATTTCCCATCGCTCACAACAGTGCACATTGACAAGGACGCAATGGGATGTCTTGCAGTTGATATGCTTGATAAGCTGATAAACGGCGAGAGCGTGGAGGATGTTGTTCTTTCCTCATGTGATCTCATCGTGCGCGATTCGGTTAAAAAGAAATATTAAACTTAATTTTTACAAAATCGTTTAAGCTATTGACATTTGCCTTCGTATAGTGTATAATACCTATGAAACTTAATCGTTTCAGTAACTATACGGAGGTTTTTATTATGCCACTTTACGAAGATAAACACAATGCCGAAAACCGTGTCAAGGTAAGCTCGAAGGCGATAAGCGAATCATGGTGCGGTACAATGAAGATAGCTTGCGAGCTTCTGTCGATTATCAAAGGGGGAAAAACAAGAATTGCATTTGACGGATGGTACGGTGTCGATTTTGATGCGGTCGTTTTACCCGTTGCAGATGCACTCAAGGCACAGGGAATGTCTGTGAAGCTCATCCCGACTCACACGCTTTTTAAATCTCTTGAAGAAATGAAGGCTTACAAGCAGCCGAACATCACGGACGATCCGGGATTTGGTTATGTAAACTCAGACGGTAAGCTTGAGGAGCTCATGGACGACACCAAGACGGATGAGCTTTGCAATTCGATTAAATCAAGTGCTGACGTATATATTGTTTACGGCTACGGTGCGGCAAGCGAGAAGTTACTTTCGCTGATGGATGCTGTTATTTACTGTGATAAGACCATGCAGTCGATGCAGTGGCAGATGTGGGACGGAGAGATGATCCCGTTTGGACTTGATCATCCCGATCCCGATTATAACTGGAAGGAATTTAATTATTGCGACTTCTATCTGCTTTACAGACACAAGAAGAATCTTTACACCAAGATGGACTACTATATTGAAGCAGTTGATTCCGGCAGCATGAAGATGGTCACCCGTGCAGCTTACGATGAGATCATTTCGAGCGTTGTCAAGCAGCCGATCAAGCAGGTTCAGATATTCCAGCCCGGTCCATGGGGCGCATATCGTTACCGCGATCTTTGGGATGTTCCGGGACTTGAGTGCAGTGCATGGAATAAGATGTCCGGCCCTGAAATGAGCGTAGTTATCGATTTCGGAGGCGAGGATATGCTCAATATTCCGCTTATAAATCTGCTTCAGTATAACGCGGAGGTTACAGGTAAAAAGGTTAGCGAGAAGTATCCTGATCTTTTCCCGCTTGATATCTGGCTTGATGACGGCTATTTTCCCGAGCCTCAGCCGGCAGAGCGTATCTCCATGCCGATACATAACCATCCCGACAGCAGCTATGTTGAGCGTCATTTCAACGAGCCGCTCGGACGTTATGAGACCTATTACATAGCCGAGGCATATGAGGGCGCAAACACCTGGATGGGTTACTATGACGATTGTGACCTTGAGGAATGGGAGAGAAAGTGCAGAGAATCGAATAATCTCGTGCCGATTGAGGACTGGAAGAAGTACGTCTGCAACTGGAAATCAAATGTGGGCGATCTTTATCTGATTCCGCCTGGAACAGCACACGGACACGGCGGAAACTAGATGGTTCTCGAAATGGATACATCTCCCTCGATTGCAGGAACGGAATATTCCTTCTTCCAGTATGACTTTGCACGTAATTCGTGGGACGATAACACCAAAACAATGACCGGCAAACCGCTTAAGATGCATCTTGAACACGGCTTTGACAACGAGCGTTACCGCAGAGAGAGCTTCGTTAAGGATAAGCTTCGTGCAAGACCGGAGATAGTTTCATGGAACAAGGAATGGTACATGGATCGCTACTCAACTCTTGATGAAATGCCCTTTGACGTTGAGCGTATCTTCTTCGATAAGCGTGCGGAAAACACCACAGACGGACGCTTTTTGCAGATTCTCACGCTGACGGTCGGTCACAATGTGACCATTCGCTCAAAGAATAATCCCGAGCTGTCTGCAAGCATTGAGGGACTTCAGTGTATCGCAGTTCCGGCGTGCTTCGGCGATTATGAGATAATCAGCGAGGACGGCAGCGCTTGCACCGTTGTTTGCTTCCATCTTAAGGATTGCTAAACCGTATATAAACAAAAACAGCCGCAGAAGTGGTAACTTTCCACCTTTGCGGTTGATTTTATTTTTTTAAAACACCCTCGCCGTTAAACGCCGGAATAAAGCTTTCCTTTGCGGTGCTGCCATCCTGTATAAAGGCGTTTTTCATTCCGAGCGAGAGGGCGTGATCGATGAGCTTTTGGTATTCATAGGTTGTAACCTTGCGTGAAAGCTCCGGGTAACGCTCCTTGTCAAGCGTATCGAGCGGAGTATATTGGTTCATTAAGCTGTAGCAGATCGAATTTGCGTATTTTTCGAAAAGGTAATCGACAACGCGAATCGATTCTGCAAGCTGTCCCGGAAGCAAGAGGTGACGTACGATAACGCCGCGTGTCATAATGCCGTCATCACTGAATGCTGCCGTACCGATTTTGTTTACCATATATTCAGGCGATTTTTTTGCATATTCGGGATAATCGGCGGCGTATGAATATTTTTCGGAAAGCTCGCCCGAGAGATATTTAAAATCGGGCAGGTAAACATCAATGATATCCGTGATTTCTCCGAGGACCTCGGGCAATTCATAACCGCTTGTGTTATAGACTATCGGAAGTGATAAGCCGTTTCTGCGTGCGATGTCCACAGCTTTTTTTATTTGGGGCGCGAACATCGTCGGCGTTACGAGGTTTATGTTGTGTACACCCTGTGATTGAAGCTCCATGAAGATCTCGGAAAGATGTTCTTCTGTAACGATGACACCTGATTTGCCCGTGCGCCCACGTGAAATTGCGGCGTTCTGACAGTACACACATCCGAGCGTACATCCGCAGAAAAATACCGTTCCCGAGCCGTTTTTGCCCGATATACACGGTTCTTCCCAATAATGCGGTGCGGCACGTGCAACACGTAGCTCATTTGTTTGTCTGCAAAAGCCGAGTGAAGCGGTGCGGTCTTTATTACATTTTCGCGGACAGAGATTGCATTTTTCCATATTATTCACCAATCGGAGATTCGGTCTCACCTCTCAAAAAGGCGTGTACTGCTTCAATTTCCGCTTCATCCTCGATAATACCCGGCTGGTAGAGATCCGTATAAACATAGCAGGGTATAACCTCATCACTGACGCCGATCAGTTCATCCTCGAGGATTTTTAAGCTGAGTCTATAGACAATAGTGCGATTTTCCTCGCTCCGTGAGCCGCCGAAGACAAAGTTTCCGAGCGAGTGGACTATGGTTTTGCCGTTGTATATTTCGATTGGCTGTAATACGTGCGGATGGTGACCGATAACGATGTCGATACCGCTGTCTATCATTCGTCTGCAGCCCTCTGCTTTCCAATCATCCGGCTCGTGTACACGCTCTGTGCCGCCGTGGAAATATACAATTTTATAATCTGCATCGATGCTTGCCATTTTGTTTGAGATTGTTACATCGTAGCCTCTGTAATAAAACGTGGTGCAGTAAAGTGCGACGGTGAAGCCGTTCTTTTCGAGAATGACGACGTTATTGTTGTCTCCCCAAATGATATTTGCCTCATCAAGTGCGGTTCGTGTGTCCTCATAACCGATGGCGGTGTAATCCTCGGAATGGTTATTGGAGAGCGAAACGATCTCAACGCTTCCTGCATTCAGAATTGCTGTATTTGCTGTGGTTGAACGATACCAATACGCAGGAGTGTAACCCTTGTTTCGCATCGGTGCATCCGTGTTATCCGTAAAGACGTTTTCGAGATTTGCGACCGTCCAGTCATCGTTTTCAAAAAGCTCTATGAAGTTTTCAAGGAAATAAGACGGATCAACCTCTTTTGCAAGCGCATTGAAAGAGCCCTGCCATTCACCGCCGCGGTCAGTCGCAAGCATACAGTCGCCAACAAATGAAAAGGTGATTTCGAAAGGCTCGGGAGGCGGTTCATCTTTGGCGTCGCATATTGGTGATGTGATGCTTTTTTCGCTTGGCATGAGCTGTGGCGTGAGGGGTTCTGCTTCTTTATCTGTCGCATTTTGCATATACAGTAAAACGGCAAGCGAGAGGGCGAGAACGATAGACGCCGCAGCCGCAATAAGCTGACTTTTTTTCATGTGTATCCTCAAATAATGGTATTTTTTAAAAAATATACGGCGCATCGGTTATAATTGCAGACAGAGCCTTTAATATTTACCGTTTTAACTCCGCTTGCATAAACTGTAACAACGATGAAAGGAGATGAATCCATGCCCGAAATATATGAATACAACCGTCAGCGTGCACTTGAAT
>JAZNFB010000047.1:0-9657 GCA_045588895.1 Candidatus Flemingiibacterium sp. | reverse complement strand
TATCGTTGTGGAGGATCATAATGAAACAATACTATCGTGTAGCCGATCTTATTGTCGAGATGGATACTTTCGGACGAACTCTCAAGCAGGCGGAGCCGTATCTTATTCCCGAGCAGAAAGAGAGCGATATCCGCATTTTTTCTGTTTGGGACGATTTGAGAGAGATTCAGCCGCAGCTATCTGATGACGACTGCGAATATCTTACAACGGGTGCATCTTTTTACTATCAGCTCGCAAATTTTGACGGTTTGCTGCTTCATTCATCGGCTGTCATTATGGACGGGAAGGCTTATCTCTTTTCTGCTCCCTGCGGAACGGGTAAGTCAACTCATACCTCGCTTTGGATCAAGGCTTTCGGCGAGGACAGAGTTCAGCTCCTCAATGACGATAAGCCGGCTTTGCGCTGTATCGATGGCAAGTGGTATGCATACGGCACACCCTGGAGCGGCAAACATGATAAAAATGTAAATACCAGAGCTCCTCTTGCGGGAATTTGTGTGCTCCGTCGCGGTGAGGTTAACAAGATTGAACCGTACGGCGGTTTCAGTGCTGTACACGCTTTGCTTGAACAGACCACTCGGTTGAAAACTCCCGATTATATGGAGAAAATGCTTGAATTGCTCGATAAGCTTATAACGGCAGTTCCGGTGTGGCGAATGGAATGTAACATGGAACTCGATGCAGCAAGACTTTCACATCGCGTGATGTCCGGCGAGTCGGAAAAATAATATTTTTAGGAGATAGAATTTATGAAACTCAAATCCGGATTTGTTTTAAGAGAGGTTGCAGGCTCATGCGTTGTTGTACCGACCGGAGCCGAGCTTGATTTCAACGGTATGATCAGTCTTAATGAGACAGGTAAAACCATTTGGAAATGCCTTGAAAATGATACTGATGTTGATGCAATTGTTGCCGCTATACTTTCAGAATATGACACTGATGAGGCAACTGCACGTTCTGCTGTTGAAGGCTTTATTGAAAAGCTGAGAAGCCATGGATTCCTTGAAGAATAAGACCGCCGAGCTTGATTCGCTCATGCCGCTTATGCGTGAACAGCTTGCGGCAGGCGGAACGGTTACATTTTCACCGCGTGGCGTCAGTATGCTTCCGATGCTCAGACAGGGAAGGGATACAGTTACGCTCTCGCCTCTCAAGGGAAAGCTGAAGAAATACGATCTTCCGCTCTATCAGCGTGATAACGGGCAATACGTCCTTCACAGGATTATCCGTGCAGGAGATACCTATGACTGCATAGGCGATAACCAATATCAGGTCGAGCACGGCGTACGTCATGATCAGTTGATCGGCGTTGTCAGCTCATTCAGCCGCGAGGGACGTGTTGTGAAGGTGACTTCACTCGGGTATTGGCTTTACTGTCGGCTTTGGTGCTTGCGGCGCTCGGTTCGTATGACACTCCGACGTGTTTTTAAACGTAAAAATAAAGACTAAAATGAAGCCTTTGTGCTTTCTTGATTTGTGGTGCTTGTTTCTCTTGAAATGGGCATCTTTTTTTGTTTATATATTTCAGTTATATATAATCATATTGTAGGTTTGATCAAGAATATTGCCCGGAGAATGTTGTAATTTTGTGAATAACCAAGCTATAAAATGTTATTTCTCTATTGACAAAAATCTGATTGTATGATATAATTTATCGTGGATAATGTTTTCTAAACAGCACTTGCGTTTGTTCGGCACTGTGCTTTGCATAATTACACTTTTTCAAAGGGGATTGTTATGAATTACCACAATACAAACGATATCAATGAAATCGACACCATTGAAGTCGACTTGTTTGATTTGATAAGATTACTTTGGCAGAGGTTATGGGTTATTGTTCTGTCGATGATTCTTTGCGGCGCGATTGCCTTTTCCTCGGCTGTTTTCCTTTTGCCTAAAATGTACACCTCGTCTGCAATGCTGTATGTTAACAACAGTTCTGCGTCAGTTGGAGATATTCCGATCACTATCAGTGCATCCCAGCTTTCGGCATCAAAGAGCCTGCTCGATACATACGTTGTAATTCTTAAAACGAGAAAAACTCTCAAGCAGGTTCAGGAGAAAACCGGACTTGATTACAGTATAGGTCAGCTTCAGAGCATGGTTTCTGCGGCGGCTGTTAACGATACCGATATTTTCAGAATCACTGCAACCTGTCCCAGCCCTGAGGATGCGAGAGTGATTGTTGATGCTATGGTTGAGATTCTTCCCATCAGAATTACGGAGATCGTTGCCGGAAGCTCAGTGCGTACTGTTGATGAAGCGGTAACTCCCACGTCACGCTCGTCACCATCGTATACGAGATATGCCGTTTTAGGTATTCTTATTGGAGCGGTACTCAGCTGTGCGATAATTATTATTGAAGACCTTATGAATACGACGGTTCGTGATGAGGAATATCTGAAGCAAAGATATAACATCCCGATACTTGCGGTCGTTCCCGAGGCGTACAGCGTTTCCAAGAAGGCATACGGCTACAAGCATTATTATAGGTCAAGGTATAAATACGGCTATCACGGGAAATACGGTTATCACGGAAAATACGGCTATAACCGAACCATGGATGAAAACGGATATGCCCGTAGCTATGATGAAGCACAAACGAGAGGCGGAAACAAATGAATAACAATAAAGAAAAACAAAACGCCATAAATAATACAGATGAGCTTTTGTCAGGCGGTAATGCTTCTGCAGACAATACAAAGAAAACAAGAGCCCAGAAAAAGGCTGAAAAAGCAGAAATGATGAAGGCTTCAAAGGCTGATAAGAATAAGGACGGTCCTTCGCTTGAGGAGGTTGCAGCAACTATCGGAAGAAAGCGTTCATTTGCTATGGCGGAGGCACATAAGCGTCTTCGTACCAACATAATGTTCAGCTTTGCAGACGAGAGCGAATGTCACATTATCGGCGTTACAAGTGCAATGGCGCATGAAGGTAAAACAACAACCTCGATCAACCTTGCGTATGACCTTATGAAGGCGGGAAAGAGAACGCTCCTCATAGACGCGGATATGCGTATGTCGAGGATTCCAAAGCTGCTTGAGGTTGAAGCAGCACCCGGACTCAGTAATATGCTTGTCGGAAAGAGCGATAACGCCAATGCGGTCAGAACTTCTGCATTGCATGACGGGCTCAGAGTTATACCGTGCGGAGACATTCCTCCGAACCCGACGGAGCTTCTTTCTTCAAAGAGATTCGAAATATTACTTAATGCACTCAAGGAAGCATATGAATATATCGTAATCGACCTTCCTCCTGTTGCCGAGGTTTCGGATGCACTTATCGCATCAAAGCTTGTTGACGGCATGATAGTCGTTGTACGACAGGAATATGTTGACAAGAGACTGCTCGATGACACGATCCATCAGCTTAACTTAAGCGGCGCGCGTATTATCGGTCTTGTTCTCACCTGCGCGCAGTATAAAACCAAGTACGGTAAATATAAATATAAGAATACCAAAGGGTATAAATCCCTTCGCGGTTCTTACGGCTATGGTTACGGTAAGCATTCCGGATATTATTCAAGAGGTGCTCACCGTTCTCGTCCGGGTTACGGTTACGGCTACAGCTACGGCTATGCTTACGAGCAACAATATAATCGCAGACATGATTCCGGACGCGACTCCGGACATGATTCACACGGTACTCATAAAGATAACTGATAATGACAGGATCATTTGTGAAGCAGCAGT
The DNA here is from genome assembly GCA_045588895.1 of Candidatus Flemingiibacterium sp. GTDB lineage: Bacteria > Bacillota > Clostridia > Oscillospirales > CAG-272 > Flemingiibacterium. The sequence goes on along the minus strand of JAZNFB010000047.1, from coordinate 5,965 downwards.
TCATTCCCGGCTCGCGTATCGATTTTCATACGCACATTTTACCGCAAGTCGATGACGGGAGCCAGTCGCTTGAAGAAAGTGTACAGATGATAAAGACACTGAAATCTTCAGGCGTCGGCTGCGTTGCTTTAACTCCGCATTTTTATCCTCAGAGGGATAACCCGGAGCAGTTTCTTGCGCGGCGTGACAGTGCTTTCGCAAAATTGAAGGCGGCTGTTATATCGGATGCGGAAATTTCGGACGTACATCTTATACCCGGTGCTGAGATAGAATATTTTGCGGGAATCACCTGCATGAACGATTATCCCGGTCTGAAGCTTGGGAAAACTCCCTGTCTGCTTGTTGAAATGCCACACGGGACTTGGACTTCCCGAATGGTTGATGACCTGCTTCAGCTTAACAATTTCGGAAATTGCCGGGTTGTTATTGCTCATGTTGAAAGGTATCTTTTCGAGCAAAGGAAGGATGTTGTACATACTTTACTTGAAAACGGTATTGCCATGCAGTCAAACGCTTCGTTTTTCCTTGATCGGAGAAGCGTCAGGCTTGCTGTTAAAATGCTGAAAAGGGGATGGATACAGCTCCTCGGCTCGGATTGTCACAGCATGACCGTGCGTACTCCGAATATCGGAGAGGCTTGTGAGGTCATTGCGAAGCGGATTGGCGAGGATGTACTCGAAAGCATGATGATTGAGGCATATGATCTGCTTCACGCCGATATACACAGTGCTGATGATCCGGCTGCTGTTAAGGTGGGAATATGAAAAGCAACACTAAACTTAAATATATAATTTTACTGTTGATTTGTCTTAACTGCGCCGGCATTTGTTTATATCTGAATTTTGCATATCAGGCAGATATCAGGGATGACGGCGACTCGCTCGATTCCTTGCGAGATTCGATAAAACAGTTTGAAACGCTTCCCGATGCGGACACAACTGCCGTGTCGGAGGTTACATGGGACATATATGATTCGCCGGAAACTCTGGATGTCGGTAATGGTGATGAAGACACTTCCGATGAGGTAACGGCGAGACCGCAGGTTCAAAATCCCTCGGCAACACTTAATTTTGATAAGCTGTGGGAGGTGAATCCCGAAATTCATGCCTGGCTCGAGATCAAGGGTACAAGGATCGATTATCCGATACTGCAAAGTAAAAATTATGATGAAAAGTATCTGAATACCGGCTTTGACAATTCTTACTATGTCGGAGGCGCGCTGTTCACTCAGTCCACATATAACGCTCTTGATTTCAATGATCCCGTCACCTTGGTTTACGGTCACACAATGCGTTCCGGTTCGATGTTTGGTCGGCTTGAACGTACGTATTCGGATTCATCATCGTTCAGGGAGCATGGTGACATTATAATCTATCTTCCCGGAGAGGCTCGGCATTATACCGTTTTTGCCGCAGTTCCGTATGATGCACTTCATATTCTTGACGCATATGATTTTTCAAAACCGTATATGTACAGGCGATTCTTTGCAGATGTTAAGGATATACGTGCCATAAATGCCAATTTTAATGAAGAAGCTTTTCCCGAAGTGGGTGACAGAGTTATCATCCTTTCGGTTTGTTTAGCCGAGAATGCTGCCAGAAGATATCTTGTTATGGCGGTGTTCAGCGAGGATCTTGCCGATGATGTCATATCCTGATTTATTAATGAAAATTTTTTGTAAGGAGATATTTACCATGAAAGCTTTACGTATTGTTGCAATGTTAATGCTTGCAATGTTCATTCTCACGACGACGGCTTTTGCCGCAACATTCGTGCCCAGCATCGAGGCTATTGACAGTCCTGAGCATATTGACGATCCCGACAGTACCGATGATGACGATCTGATCATAACTCCTATTGATCATCTCGACGATGAGGATAAGGACCTTCACGACGAAATTGAGGATGCTCTCGAAGATGCTGTTGATGATCTTGAGAAAGCCATTGAGGATCTTATCGATAATTTTGAGGATATTTGGGATGATGTCACAGACGGTGCTCCCATTGAGAATGCTATTATCACCGAAATTTTCGATGTTCGTCACCTGCACGAAATCGGAACCGAGGAAGACGGCAAGGAGATTACATTTGATATCAAAGCTATCGGTCTTGAGTATGGTGACAGCTTTATTATAATCGCAAAGACCTACGGTGAGGACGGCTGGCATATTGTCAACTATACTATCGATGAGAATGGCATAATCACAATTGAAGGTACTACAAAGACTGTTTATGCTATCATCAGAGATTCCGCAGAGATGCCCAAGGACGGTCCCGACGGTCCTGCAACAGGTGTTTCTGAATACTTAATGCCCGCAATTATCGGTGCAGTTGTGTTTGGACTCGGTGCAGTATTCTGCCTTGTAAAAATCAGCAAGCGTAATGCTGCGTAAAGTCACCCGTTCATTTTAAGACAAATATTTTATTTGAGATAAGGATGCGAAAGATGAAACAAAGAACACAAACCGGAAGCATAATATTCATTGCTGTTTTACTCGCTCTTGTTGCGTCCTTGATTCTTATGTTTGCTTGCGCTGAAAAGGTTATCGATGATGCGGTTGAGCCGGATTCCAAGGGTTCGGACCACGACGGCGGTATGTTTTATAACGAGAAGTGGTATGAATTAAACAGTAATATCAAAACCATCCTTGTTATGGGTATCGACTCAATGGAAACCCCGGATGGATCAAAGGCTGATTCCAAACAGGCTGACTTCATTGCTTTGCTTGTTATCGACGACTTGGATAAAACCTTCAGCGTGCTTCATATCAACCGTGATACGATGACAAATATCGTTCAGCTAAACGATGCTGGCGAGAAATACGGAACCTTTAAAGGTCAGCTGGCACTCGCTCATGCGTATGGCGGTGGGGACGATAAGATGCGTTGCCGCAATACTGTTGATGCCGTTGAAAAGTTACTTTACGATATAAACATTGAACATTATTTTTCAGTGACAATGGATGCTGTTCCGATCGTCAATGACAGTATCGGCGGCGTTACGGTTACGCTTAATGAGGATCTCCCTGCGCTTGGCGAGGAATTTGTCAAGGGCGCGAGTGTGACGCTTGATGGCGATGATGCGCTTTCATTTGTCAGATGGAGAGGCGGCGAGGCAGAAGAAAGCAACCTTAACCGAATGGAACGTCAACGTCAGTATATCGGTGCGCTTTTTGATAAATATACAACCGCCGATACGCAAAATGCTTTGGAAATTTTGAATGACGTTAACGCTTACTTAGTTTCCAATTGCGCGCTCGATGAATTGAATTTTTTGATGGAGCGTTTGCAGACTTATGAATATAAAGAAACAATCTCGCTCAAGGGCGAAGCCGTAAAAGAGGGAGAGTTTGTTGAATATCATATTGATGAGACTGCGGCTAAGGAAACCGTTTTAGCCCTTTTCTATAAAATTGAGGAGTAATAATGTGTAATGAACAGCAGATCGAACGATCAGACCGAGCGTAAAGATCAGGCAACATCACGCAGACATCCCCATCTTCCGCTTCAGGTTTATGATTTTGTAATACTGCTCGCAGTGGTGTTATTCTTACTTGGATTTAACCCGAGCAGTGTCGAAAAAATGCAGCCACTTTCGGTTGCAATTCACCTTTTAATGGCAAGTATATGTGTTTTCGTATGCAGAACAATCGGAGGCATATATAAGCAGATCTGGCGATACAGTTCGCCGTTTTCGTATATCAGATTGATCATTGCCGATTTTTTTGCAGGCGCAATGTATCAGATTCTCAATCAGCTTGTTCCGGAGATTTTGAAGCAGGCTGTAAGGATTGAGAAGATTGAATTTGTCCGCGCTTTTTTGGTAATATCGTCAAATCTCCTGCTTTCCGTAGCGATAAGGCTTTTGTATCAGTTTTTTTATGAATATCTTAATAAAAGTGATAAAGCGTTACCGTTTCTGCGCGGTCTTGCACTTGTCCTGACCGGTCTTCCCATCGATAAAAAGTCTTCGAAGGACGATTCGGCAGATGACACTAATAATACAAAAATCAGAATTGCAATAGTTGGTGCCGGACGTGTTGGCGTTGCACTTGCGGAGGAGCTTATCAAAAATCCCCGTGCATCATATGTTCCTTGCTGCTTTGTGGATACCGACCGCTCGAAGATCGGACGTGAAATTTTAGGCTTACCTGTTTTTGGCGGTGATGAAAATGTCACTCCTGAACTGCTTAAGCTTTCTGTTCAGGAAATCGTTTTTGCGCTTCCGAATGTCGAGCCCGAATATGTGAAGGATCTTTACGAATATTACAAACAGACGGGATGTAGAGTTAAAATTTATGACTATCCCGTTATGCATACTGCGGATAAGAGTAAGCGTCAGATGCGTGAATTTGACATAGAGGAGTTGCTTTTCCGCAAACCTATCAAGGTAAATAACGACAAAACAAGCGATTACTACAGGGATAAGGTCGTGCTTATTACGGGTGGCGGAGGTTCTATCGGAAGTGAGCTTTGCCGCCAGATTGCGAGAATGGAACCTAAATCGCTTGTAATTCTTGACGTTTATGAAAATGGCGCATACGATATCCAACAGGAGCTTCGTATCGCTTATGGCGGAAAGCTGAATCTCTGCGTGGAGATTGTTTCTGTTTGTGATAAAGAGGGAGTTGAAAAGGTCATTTCCCACCACAGACCGAACATCATCCTTCACGCCGCGGCGCACAAGCACGTTCCGCTTATGGAGCGTAATTCCTGCGAGGCGATAAAGAACAATGTTTTTGGAACACTCAATGTTGTTGAGTTAGCTGAAAAATACGAGGTTGAGCGTCTTATAATGGTTTCGACCGATAAGGCGGTTAATCCTACAAACGTAATGGGTGCAACAAAGCGAGTCTGCGAGATGATCGTTCAGAGCCACAGCCTGACCTCGAAAACCACGACGTTCAGTGCAACCAGATTTGGTAATGTTCTCGGAAGCTCGGCTTCGGTTGTACCGCTCTTTAAGCGTCAGATCATGAATGGCGGTCCCGTCACGGTAACGGACAAGCGTATCATACGCTATTTTATGACGATACCCGAAGCGAGTCAGCTTGTCCTTCAATCCGGTGCGATGGCGAAGAATGGTGAGCTGTTCGTGCTTGACATGGGTAAATCGATCCGTATTCTTGAGCTTGCAGAAACAATGATACGTCTCAGCGGATTTGAGCCCTATCGTGATATCGACATCATTGAAACTGGACTTCGCCCCGGCGAAAAGCTTTATGAGGAGCTGCTTATCAGAACCGAGGAGCTTGACAAAACAGAGAACAGTCTCATATTTATCGAGCGAGACATTCCTCTGTCTGCGGACGAGCTCAAGGAAAAGCTTGATGTTCTGCGTGAAGCCGTTGATACATATGATGATAAGCTTGCCAAGGAAGCACTCATGCGTGTTGTTCCGACGTATCATGATCCCAAATCGGTCAATGCGGATGTTAACACGGAAAAACGCATGGCAAAGCTGTCGGCAGAGCCTGAGATGGCAGTGAGCTGCAAATAGTTATAAGATAAGAGCTGTAACAGGCTCTTTTTCTTTTTGTTCTAAATGTATGATATTTGATGAAATAGCAGATTTGTGCAAATGAGCTCAATTAATCTATATATTGTGCATTGCTAAACTCTATGAAAAATGATATAATTATTTTACGGATTTGTGCATAAAAGTTAGTGCTGTTATTTGGGATTTGTCAAAAATTCAGCATTACAGTTGTAAAAATTGCATTTTATCCCGAATCCGCCCGGAAAGCTCACGTGAAAATCGCAAATCTCCGGCAGTTGATTTAAGCAAAATAAGAAAACTGCAGTCACGTCGCTTTTCAAAAATCAAATCTAAACAGCAAATGCTGTAATTTTATGGAGGTTAGCACAATGAAAAAGAAAAGAATCCTATCTCTTCTGTTGGCGGCGGCTCTCATTTCGTCGAGTCTGCCATTAACAGCGGCTGCGGCTGACTATCAGTTGCAGT
>JAZNFB010000046.1:0-5540 GCA_045588895.1 Candidatus Flemingiibacterium sp. | reverse complement strand
AACAAATTCATAACAAATATGTCAAAGGGGGTTGCTTTTTTAACATTTGATGGTATATAATATAATTAGGTAAAGTCTACACTTATACGGAGGACTGTCATGAATACTACCAAGTTAAGCAAAAAAAATAAAAGCACGGATAAAACAGCTGTCGCCGCTGACCTTCGAAGAATCATCACTGCACAGCGTGAATTCTATGCAAGCGGTCAAACACGTGATATCTCTTTTCGCCGTCAGCTTCTTATAAATCTTAAAATCATGATCCGCGATAACGAGGAGGAAATCCTTGATGCTCTGCGTGCGGACCTCGGTAAGTCTCACCGCGAGAGCTATCTCACCGAAATCGGTATCGTTGAGCAGGAGCTTAATCACACTCTGCGTAACCTGAGGCTCTGGAATACCCCAAAGCTCACACGTACACCCTTTTATATGCTCCCGGCAGCAAGCTATAAACTCCGTCATCCGCGCGGTCTTGTTATGATCTTCTCGGCTTGGAACTATCCCTTCCAGCTCGCAATAATGCCGCTTATAGCTTCAATCGCTGCAGGTAACTGCACCATTCTTAAGCTCTCCGAAAATTCGCCGAATACAAGTAAGCTTCTCGCAGAGCTTATCGGACGTTACTTCGACCGTGAATGTGTTGCCGCTTATATGGATAGCTTTGAGGCGATAAAGGCTATCAAGCGAGAACAGTTCGGTATGATTTTCTATACAGGCGGACCTGCGGTTGCCCGTATCGTTGCAAAAGCAGCGGCTGATAAGCTTACGCCTGTTGTGCTTGAGCTTGGCGGAAAGAGCCCGTGTATCGTTGATAAAACCGCAAATCTCCGTCTTGCCGCAAAGCGTATCGTTTCGGGTAAGTTAATTAACGCGGGACAGACCTGTGTTGCGCCCGATTATCTTTTCGTTGAAAGCTCTGTCAAGGATGAGCTGCTCAGCTATATCAAGGAATATCACGATAAATTCTGCACCGAAAATCCCTGCGAAAACGGCTTCTATCCCAAGATCGTTAACCGTATGCATTTCGACCGCTTAAGAAGTTACCTTGCAGACGGAGATATCCTTATGGGCGGAGAGGCAAACGAGGAAACAGGCCGCATCTCGCTGACTCTTATGGAGAGAATTGATAAGGATTCAAAGCTCATGAGCGAGGAAATCTTCGGCCCGATACTCCCCATATTTGAATTTACGGATATCGACACCGTTATAAGCACGCTGAGCAGACGCCCGAAATCACTCGCGCTCTATCTTTTTACAAACAGTAAGCGTACACGTGCAGCCGTCCTCGGAGGACTTGATTTCGGCTGCGGCTGTGTCAATGATACTGTTATGCAGACTGCAAATCCCCATCTTCCATTTGGCGGCATCGGCGAAAGCGGGATGGGTAAATATCACGGCAAGGCAGGCTTTAACACCTTCACAACCGAGTCGTCCGTGCTCAGATCGTCGTCATATTTCGATCTCAACCCCTTGCGTTATCCGCCTTTTGATGACTTTTATGCTTTCTCGAAGGTGCTTCTTCGCTATTTCACCTGATTTTTTTGAAAAATTTATTGCATTAGCGCGATAAATGTGATACAATAGTATATATTCTATTTAAAATAAAGGAATACGACAATGATAAATGTAGCAATATTCGGTTTCGGCGTTGTTGGCAGCGGTACTGCAGAGGTGCTGACACAGAACGCAAAGCTTATCTCCGAGCGCGTCGGCGAGGAAATCAACATAAAATATATCCTCGATCTGCGCGACTTTCCGGAAAGCCCCTTTGCTGACAAAATAGTCCACGACGTAAATGTGATCATCAATGACCCCGAGGTTAAAATTTGTGCAGAGCTGATGGGCGGCTCACATCCGGCGTTTGAATTTTCGAGCGCGGCACTCAAGGCAGGCAAGAGCGTTGTCACCTCAAATAAAGAGGTTGTTGCAACCTTTGGTCCGGAGCTTCTCAAAATCGCGGCGGAAAATAACGTCCGCTACCTATTTGAAGCAAGCGTCGGCGGCGGCATACCCGTCATCCATCCTATCGGAAACTGCCTCACCGCCAACGATATCACCGAGGTTAACGGTATCTTAAACGGTACTACAAACTATATTCTCACGCAGATGATAAACGAGCATAAGGATTTTGATACCGCACTTGCAGAGGCGCAGGAAAAGGGTTACGCAGAACGTGATCCCTCTGCCGACGTTGACGGTATCGACACCTGCCGTAAGATCGCAATACTTTCCGCAATCGCATTCGGCAAGCTTGTTCCGCCCGATAAGGTTAAAACCGAGGGCATACGCGGCGTAACGCTTCGTGATGTTGCAAATGCAGAGAAGTTCGGTGCTTCGATAAAGCTTATCGGTAAGGCGGTGCGTGTTGACGGAAAGGTCAGTGCGTGCGTTTGCCCGACTCTTGTGCGTCATTCGAATCCGCTCTCGGGCATCAGTGACGTTTATAACGGTGTCCTCGTAAACGGTAACGCAATCGGCGATGTAATGTTTTACGGACGCGGTGCGGGTAAGCTGCCGACAGCGAGTGCGGTTGTTTCCGATATTATTGAAATTGCAACATATCTTTCGCATCCGGTTCATACAACGCAGGTTTGGGAGCGTCTTTCCGACGATGAAATTCTCCCTGCAGACAGGCTGAAATCGCGTTGGTATCTGCGTTTTGATAAGAAGCCGAGCCACTGTCTGTGCTCACTTGGCGTAGAGGTTATCGAGGATAGCGACGACTGCTATGCGGTTGTGACCGACGAAGTGACGTTGCTTGACGTTGGTATCGCCGTAAGCGAAAAATTTGTCGCAATGCGTGTGCTGTAAATAGAAATTAAGGAGCTTTTCATAATGAAGGCTCCTTTTTTTGCGGCAAAAAAGCCAATGCAGTCCATTAAAACCGCATTGACTTTCGTTTTTATCTATTTTCTTTGTTGATAGCTTCCCAAATACCGTTAAGATAAACAGCACCGAGCGCGCGGTCGTAGAGGCCGTAACCGGGTCTGCCGGATTCGCCCCAGATCATGCGTCCGTGGTCGGGACGGATGTAACCGTCGAAATCAACATCCCATGCCGCTTTAAGTACATCGTACATATCAAGCGAACCGTTCTCGCTTAAGTGTCCTGTTTCGTTGAAGTCACGCGGACCGGTTATCTTGATGTTGCGTGCGTGCAGGAAGTGTATACGCTTCATTGCTCCGAAATGACGGATCATGTCAACAACATTATTGTTGGGATCAACGCCGAGAGAGCCTGTGCAAAGCGTCAGACCGTTACATTCGCTGTCAACAAGCTTACAGAAACGCTCAAGATTCTTTGCGTTTGTGATAACTCTCGGAAGTCCGAAGATACCCCACGGCGGATCGTCCGGATGGATTGCCATCTTGATGCCGTTCTCCTCACAAACGGGAATGATACCATGTAAGAAGTAGTTCACATTCTCCCAAAGCTTTTCCTCGTCAACAGCCTTGTACTCCGCAAGCAGTGCACGAAGACCGTCCTGGGTATAGCTTTCGTCCCAACCGGGCAGGGAGAGCTTCTTAGTGTTGGGGTCCATTGCAAGAACCTCGGCATCACGGTAAATGAGACAGGTTGAACCGTCGGGATTCTTATGTGAAAGATCCGAGCGCAGCCAGTCGAATACGGGCATAAAGTTATAGCAGATAACCTTAACGCCTGCGTCTGCAAGCTTCTTGATGTTGCGGCGGTATACCTCGATATACTCGTCACGTGAAGGCTTGCCAAGCTTGATGTCCTCGTGTACGGGTACACTTTCAACCACCTCAAAAGCAAGACCGTGAGCATTTGCGCTGTTTTTTACCTTTGCAATACTCTCGGCACTCCACTCTTTTCCGGGCGGAACATCATAAACCGCCGAAACGATACCGGTCATACCGGGAATCTGTGAGATATACTCGAGACTAACGGGATCGCCGTCACCGTAATGGCGGAAGGTCATTTTCATTTCCTTCATAGGTGCTTCCTCCTATATAAAATTTCTAATATAATGATACATGAAAAAGTAGTGTTTGTCAATAAAAAATTCGCTCTTAAATCTGTGACACTTTAGGTTTTGAATCAGTTATCGGCAAGCTTTTGCAGGCGGATATCCTTTCCGACAAAGCGCATGACCATAAAATCACCGAAAAGTCGGCTGGTTATGCGGTCACTGTAACGCTCACGTATCTCATTTTGCGCAAGGTTTGTGCTGATGAGCATTGATTTTGAATGGTTGATTCTCGTGTTTATAATGTTATAAAGACACGAAACCGTGAACTGATTTGTCATTTCCGTTCCGAGGTCGTCGATTATAAGTAGGTCACAGTCGAAATATTTGTCTGTACGCGATTCGGAAGCATCCCCGTATGAACGCCCGAAGCGCTCAAACTCAAAGTCCGAGAGGATATTCTGCGCCGTGTCGTAAACAACGTCATATCCGTTCTCGATAACCGTCTTGGCGATTGCCGTTGAAAGATGAGTTTTGCCGAGTCCGGTCGTTCCGCAGAAGAAAAGGTTTTCGCTGCTTTTGCCGTTAAAGGATTTTGCATATTCCTTGCAGGCACAGAGTATCATCTCCATGTTTGTGTGTTCTTCGCTTGAACGGTTATAGTAATCAAGCCGGAAGGTGTCAAAGCTCTGCGTGCGTATAAGATTGCCGATGCCCGAGCTTTCATAGCCCGCAAGCACCAGTGCACGCTTAAGGCAGTCACACATCTTCGTTCCGATAAAACCGGTGTCCGAGCAGGTGTTACATTCATATTTGACCGCCGTATAATCCGCAGGATAACCGATCGATTCAAGATATGCCGCACGTGCCTCCCTGAGCGAAAGATTTTCCTCCTTGAGTGCGGCGATGCGCTCGTCAAGTCCCTCTTTACCCTGCATTGCCGCCCGAAGTATGTTAAAACCCGTCTCGGAAAGGACACGGTCGATCTTTTCAAGCTCGGGGTATATCATGTGAAGCTCACGCAGACGTCCCTCTGCCGCTTCCTTTGCAAGCAGATTCTTCTTTGCATATTCTTCACGTATCCTTACGTAATTTTCCTTGTTGTAAGCCACACTTCTCCCCCCTTAACTTCCCGATTTGTTTTTCTCGAGCTGCTTCTGACTTCTCGCCAGTGCCGCCTCGAAATATTCGTCCGTTTCAAAGCCGGACTGATTCTTTTTGGCATCATTCTTGCTCTTTTTATAGGTCTCAACCGAAGCGTCTATAGCCTCAAGTGTTGTCAGCCCTTCCTTGTGCCAATTCTCAAGCACGCGGTTCATATATGCAAGCTTATAAGCGCCGATTCTGTCAACCGTCACCTCATATGCCCTGCCGATAATCTCCACGTCAAGCTTCCATTCGTTAAGCCAGGTCTCAAACGCCTTTTTTTCACGCGGCGTCAGTGCTCTGTCCGATATGCCGAGCGTTGTGCGAAGCTTGCCGATGTTTGTGTCGAGCTGATCCTTGCGCTTAATATATTCGGTCAGTAACGCGGCTGTGTCAATACCCTCGTCGTAAAGTCCGAGCGCGGTTTTTTCGATATAGCGAAGTGAACGCTTACCGCTGTCCT
>JAZNFB010000045.1:0-3815 GCA_045588895.1 Candidatus Flemingiibacterium sp. | reverse complement strand
GTCATCTGCTTGAGACGTCCGTTGCCGTTTTTGTAGGTGTATGTAATGAGTTTTTGGCTCTTGCCCTCAACGCCGATGGATTCAAGGTTGTGGAACTCGTTGTAAGCAAGGGCGTATTTCATTCCGTCGCCGCGGGCGATCTCGGTCATGTTGTCGAGGGTGTCGTAGGCATAAGATACGTGGGCAAGAGTGTTGTTATTGGCGTCCTTGCTTGTCACCTTGGTGGTTCTGCCGGAGTCATCATATTCGTAGGCGGTCTTGTTGCCGAGTCGGTCGGTTACTTCCTCATTACGGGAAGTGTCACCGTCAACCGTGTAGGTGGTCTTGTTACCGCGAGCGTCTGTTTCCTCAACGAGGTTGTTACCCGAATCGTCGCCCGCCATACAGTCATCGTCGTCGTTGAATTTGAATGCGCGATAGATGGTACCAAATTCGCCGTCAGTGAATGTGGTCTCGGTCAGCGCGTTGCCGTATCTGTCCTTTGCCTCATTGAAGGTGGGAGTAGTGTCGGTGTCGGTGGATTCGACGGCTTCGTCGTCCGCGCCGCCGCTGCTTTCCAGAACGAAATCGGATGCTGCAAGACCTGTTTCAAGGCTGTTGCGGACAAGCTGGATGTCATCGAAGTAAGCGGTGCCTTGGTTGTAGCTGTATTCGCAGTATACCGTGATCGACTTAACCTTTCTGTACTTGCTCTTGGAGAACTGAACGGAAGCGAACTGCCATCCCTCGGTGCAAGGGGAGAAGTCGGCGGTAAATTCCTCGGTATCGTACTCCTTGTAAGTGCTGTCATCATACTTGATGATCGCGCGGAGTCTGAAATTCGGTGCATGCTCAACGCCTTCTCGGTCATGCGTGGGCAGCCCGCAGCCCTTTGCCCAGCCGGAGAGTGTGAAAGTCTCACGGGTAGAGCGGGTGGCACGGGCGGACACGATCTGAGATGCGTATATGTGATCATTCAAGCGGCCGTCTATCCGGAGAGATCTGCTCATATTGAAGCAGGTATCTGTGCTATAGACTGCGGTGTTTATGCGCGTCCAATCGTTGGTTTCCAACTCAAAGTTGCCGTTTACGAGCATGTTGTAGGAGTTGGCGTACGGATTGTTTTCGAGCTGTGCCGCGTCGACATAAACAGTACCCACGCCATTTGCAAGGATCTGCACCTGAATGCTCTGCGCCGTATCAATCTCAAAGGGAACGATCAAGCGGGTATACTGATTATCCCGCGCGCTGAGACGTTCGCTGACACCGAGAGTATTATCGGCGGTGTCGGCTACACGGAGATATGCACCCGCGGTAGTTCCGGTGAATTCAGAATTTACGCGGAGATATGCGGAGAAAGTATACTGACCCGCAGGGAGTGTAGTTGTTACCTGACGCACTCCGTTCAAGATTGCCAGGTTGTTGTGGGACTGCATGCGTAAAACATTCTTTCCGAACTTCGCATTCGATTCATTTTTATAGATTCCTATTGAGAAATCGCCGCAGTTGCCCGGCATTACCGACCAATTGTTAAGTGTTTCAAAGCTGTGATTGATGAGGAGGTTGTCGATATTACTTACAATACCTGCGCCGCCGTCACCGGAGTAAGGATTAATTCCGCTTGTTTCGCCATCACCGCCTACATTGCCTGTATCGGTGGAATAAACGTACTCGCTGACAATGTTGCCGTCGTCATCGAAGGTGTATGTGGTAGTGATTACGTTGTTTTCGCTCTCGCCCGTGTCGGCGTCCTTTTGCTCGGTAGTAGTTACAACTGTTTTTGAGGATGCCGGCGAGTAGAAATAGGTAGACGAAGCACCAATAGAATTATTCGAACCGTATTCGGTTACACTTGAAAGGAGGTCGCCGCTGAATGAGTAAACAACTTTATATGTCTGATCTCCGTTTGCGTTTCGGAGGGTTACGATCATAGGTTTATTAGAGGAGTATGCAATTACCGCTTTCTTTCCGTCGGGATAGGAGATGCCGGTGAGCAAGTCGCCGGTGTAGGTGTATGTGATTCTTGTTAGGTCAGGAGCGACGATTGCTGTCAGATAACCGTTTGCATTGTATACAAGGCTAAATTCACGACCTGCACCGTCGGTTATGGAGGTGATGCGATTGGATGTGTAGGTGATATTCATGCTGTTGAGCTGCTCATCCATGATCGCGGTGAGTCTGCCGTAGGCATCAAAACGATAGATATCTTCACCGACTTTAAGTCTATGGTTTTCAGCGTAATAGAGCATGTCACCGCCATTTACATCTTCATAAAGGTCATAGGAACTGGAGTCGCCGTCGCAACACTCCTGCTGGGGGCTCTTCTTGAAATAGGTTTCTTCGCCATTTTCACCGATATACACGTAACCTTCAAGAGACTTACCTTCATGAACGAACTGTGTTCTAACCATACTTTGCATAACATTAAGCTTAAAGCCGTATCCAAGTTTCATGGCAGAGAAGTCTGCTGTAGTCAAGTTGATGTTGCTGTTGTTGGTATAAAAACAGTCTGAAAGGGCACTGTTGAAAAGATGTTTGATAGTCACGGGCATTCTGTTGCCAGACCATACAAAGTCTTCAGATTCGAACATGAGGTTGCCACACTGAAGGTCAACAGAACCATGGCCAAATCTTCCAAGTTCATGGGTGTGGGTGCGGTAAGATGTGTTTACGCCGTAGCTCGATTCATAGGTTATTAAAATGTGGGGAGCATAATCACTGTTGCCGGAGCTGCCGTAGAGTCTGATATTGTTATCGGAAGCGCCGGTTTCATTCAATAGCTTCAAAACAAGGTTCTTTTTCTGAAGTTCGTTTTTGTTTACCTGATCGACAAGAGAAGTTATATCAAAAGAATATTTGATATAGGGCTCGCAAGAGCCGTCTGAATATTGCATTTTGGCGAAGTCTATAAGCTTAGAATCGTTACTAGGAGTATTATTTCCGCAAACAATATCACTATTAACATAGTATAAACCGAACTTGGAAAGTTCATTGTCGACGGGGTTACCGCTACTCTGGAAGAATACCAATTCTGCCTTTTTAATTCGAGGATTGCGAGGCAATGTAGGCATGTTGAAGTTGATGTACATGCGGTGGATATCACCATTTGCAGATGTTCCAATCTTATGTGTGTTAGCATTGGTCATCGAGCCGTCTGTCCAGCTGTATGTACTCATATTGCTAGTGCCAGACACACATATTTGAGGATCGATCTTAACGGGGAATGCGCGTACGGGTGAATTGATCCAGTCGGCATCAGCGGTCACGGTAAGATGGACTGTACCATCTTCGCTGTTTTTGACCTCAAAATTAACATCTGTGGATGTAATACCGTTGGCATCAGTCATAAAGGGCGCAGGGATAAAGAATACTTCCTCGCCGCTTTCGCTACTGATAAGAGCGATGCGTTTCGTTTTCTCATCAAACTCAGCAGTAACGTTTTCACATCGAAGGGTAAACGGATAACGATATACCTCCGCAGGCTTTTTGATAATAATATTTTCTTTTACACCGTTGCCTTCAACCGAGTACTCATAATCAGTGTCGGGCTCAATATCAGCAAACGTAAGAATATCTGTGATACGAGCATCTTCTTTGAAATGCTTATGAAGATGGGGTTTTACACCTTTGTTCTTGTTTTTCTTATTTTTTCGTGCACATATAGTCACTTTATGCACACTTTGCTCAATAGAGAAGATGTCGTCGTTATCTTCTTCACGGCTGAATTTTGCGACGAAGCAATTCTTGCCGCCGGTAAAGTGTATACCGTCTTCGTCTTCGGTGAGGGTGCTTTCGATATCCTCAAACGTATGCGTTTCGTCATCAAACACATGAAT
>JAZNFB010000044.1:0-7056 GCA_045588895.1 Candidatus Flemingiibacterium sp. | reverse complement strand
GTGACGCTCCCGGTATGAACGCGGCTGTCCGTGCGGTTGTACGCTCAGCACTTGCACGCGGCGTTAAGGTTGTTGGAATCTGTAAGGGCTACACCGGTCTTATCAGCGGAGAGATTCGTGAACTCACAACGCTTGACGTTGCAAATATAACCGGTCTTGGCGGAACAATACTTTATTCCGACCGTTGCGACGAGTTTGCAACAGAGGAAGGTATGTCAAAGGCTATCAAGACCTGCAAGGATAAAAAAATCGACGGTATAATTGCCTGTGGCGGCGACGGTACATTCCGCGGTGCAACCGACCTCTCAATGCACGGTATTCCGACCATCGGTATTCCCTGCACCATCGATAATGACATCACTTCAACCGACTATTCAATCGGCTTTGATACTGCAATGAACACTGTTCTGCGTGCAGCTGACTGTCTGCGCGACACCTGTGAATCTCACGCACGCGGCGAGGTTATCGAGGTTATGGGACGTGACGCAGGTTACATCGCAATCGAATGCGGTATCTCCTGCGGCGCAAACGCAATTGCAGTTAAAGAGCTTCCCTTCGATGAGGACGCTTGCATCAAAAAGCTTATAGAGCTTCGTGCAAAGGGACAGAGAAGCTTCCTCGTTATGCACTCCGAGGGTATGCCGGACGGTTTTGGCGAAAACCTCACCAAGCGTATGAACGAAGAAGCAAAGATCGACTCCCGTTTCATCCGTCTTGCACACATGGTACGCGGCGGCGCTCCCACACTCCGCGACAGACTCACAGCAACACGTATGGGCGATTTTGCGGTTGACCTCGTTCTCGACGGCAAGTCTGACCTCGTTGTTTGCGAGCGCGACGGCAAGCTTGTTGCAACAGATATCGCATGGGCACTCGTTGTTGACCGTATGTACAAGAACAAGCTGAAGGACGGCGATCTTGAGAAATTCAGTGCCGAGCAGCTTGACGCAATGAAAAAGCGCTGTGTCGAAAAGAGAGCAGTCCTTGAGGATCTCATGGATGTTGCAATGACAATCGCAAAGAACTGATAAATACAAAGACCGCTCGTTTAAAAACGGGTGGTTTTTTGTGTCTTGACACAGTCGGATGAATATGATATAATTAAGCAGTATTTTAATCCTTAATCGGAGGGTGCAATGTCAGAAATAATAAAAATACTTGAAATAATCGGAACAGTTGCTTTTGCGATTTCGGGTGCATTGGTAGCTATAGGCGCAAATCTTGACATATTCGGAGTTATCTTTGTCGGATGCATCACCGCAGTCGGCGGCGGTATAGTCAGAGATCTTCTTCTCGGCATTACGCCTCCGATGATATTCAGCGCATACCATATATTTCTGCTCGCCCTTATAACGGCAGTTACCGTATTTATAATCGCATACATAAACAAAGCAAAATTCAATACATTCAGAACAAAAATCGAGCATATCAATAATATATTCGATGCAATCGGTCTTGCGGCATTCTCTGTAACAGGCGCCGAAGTCGGGTTCACACACGGCTTTTCGGATAACGCCCTTATTATAATCGTCCTCGGAATGACAACCGGAATCGGCGGCGGAATTTTCCGCGATATTCTGACCGACACAACGCCGTATGTGTTTAAAAAGCATATATATGCGCTCGCTTCAATTTTCGGCAGTGCCATTTATTTTGCACTCCGTCACTTTATCACGGATATTCAGACATCTTCAACCATCGCCATGCTCTCCGTCGTTACCATCCGCCTGCTCGCAACGAAATATTGCTGGAATCTGCCGAGGGTAAATATTGAAAACGACGAGAAATAACAAATTAAACGAACACCGGAGCCATCAGATTAACAGCTCCGGTTTAGTTATTTTATTACAGTTTTATGCTTCAGCGCCCGACTTTTAATTTTGCAAGTCCGCCCTCGGCTGTTTCCTTGTATTGCTTTGAAATATCGAGCCCGGTCTGCTTCATGACTGCGATAACCTTGTCAAGAGAGATCTTACGTGAATCGGAAAGGAAGCTCGCAAGGCTCACGGCATTGATCGCACGCATTGCCGCAACCGCGTTTCTTTCGATGCACGGTATCTGAACAAGTCCGCATATCGGATCACAGGTAAGACCAAGGTGATGCTCAATCGCAATCTCCGCCGCATATTCGATCTTGTCAAAGCCGAGTCCGAAAAGGTCACCGAGTGCCGCCGCAGCCATCGCACAAGCACTTCCAACCTCTGCCTGACATCCACATTCACTTCCCGAGATGGACGCATTTGTTTTTATAAGATTACCGATAATACCGCCGGCAGCAAGAGCATGAACGATCTCGGTGTCGGAATAACCACGTTTTTGCTGTTGGTAATAAAGCACCGCCGGGAGCACTCCTGCCGCACCGCAGGTTGGAGCTGTAACGATCCTCTCCGCGCAGGCATTCTGCTCACTCACGGCAAACGCATACGAACAAACCACACGGTTTTCACGTGTCTCCGCCGATTCGTCTATATGCTGCTTATTATAAAGCTGTTTCGCGCGCTTCTGCACCTCAAGTCCGCCGGGCAGTATACCCTCGTCCGAAAGGCCGTCCTTGATGCTTCGTTTCATCTCCTGCCAAACTCGCGAAAGATAATCGGTGATCCTCTTGCCCTCAATTCGCTCGACATACTGCCAAAGACGGATATTTTCACGTGCACAGTATTCCGAAATTTTTTCAAAGGAGTTTTCGGGATATACGTCCTCACCCTCACCGTATTCCACGCCGTCGATAATAATTTTTCCGCCGCCGACGCTTGCAACACGGCTGTGCGAAAGCTCTTTTCCATCGCGGTATGCCCATATATCAAAGGTGTTTGGATGAGGAAGATCATCCTCGGTATAATTGGAGCTTATCTGGCAAGGCCTTGGCGTAAGTGTCTTTTTGATAACCCGGTCTGTACCGTGCCCGATACCTGTTTTTGCAAGTGAGCCGTAAAGCGTGACCTTGAAGCTGTCTGCCGTAGCGTTATCTGCCGCAAACATCTCGCAAGCACGCTCCGGACCTATCGTGTGTGAGCTCGACGGACCGCAGCCGATACGGTATATTCCCTCAAGCGACTTCATTCCGCCCGAAACAGTCTCCGTAACATTCGCAGGCTTAGTGTTCGCCGCGGCATCAAAAAAGTGATCCACGGGAACGCCGAATATCCTTGAAAGCTTATATACATTTTCGGTTGACGGAAGTGCAAGTCCCGTTTCCCACTTTGAGACGGCACGGTTACTGACACCGAGCATATTTCCAAGGTCCTGTTGTGTGATACCGCTCTTTTTTCTCATTGCGGCAAATTTATCTGCAAAAACGTTCTCTCGCATTGTATTTCTCCTTAAAATGGAAGTGTTACTACTGTAATTTTACTATAGTGTTCCCATAATGTCAATAGAATATCGAAAAAATCAATCAACCCATAGTTGACAAAAAAAGAGACTGCCATATATAAAGACAGTCCCCATAATAATCTATTTAAGGAAAATTTCAATAATCGGCACAATCGTGTTCGGCTTGACTGCAGGGAGCTTAAATGTTACAGCACTTTCATCGTCACAGCCCTGAAGCATTGAGTGTCCCTCAAAGCCGCCTTCTGTGTAAAGCACCTCACTGCCGTCATGTAAAAACTGTGCATAGTCAATCTTGCCTGCAAGACCGCCGACAGTCAGCGCCTTGAACGGATATGCATAAATATGAAGATACAAACGCTTACCGTCCTCACTTTGGGTATAACGGCAATCGTCAGGGAGTCCGGCGAGAAATTCCGGCTCTGCCATGGTACATCCGTAAATTGAGCGGCTGTTATATCTCATAAAGTCGGCATAGACACCGAGTGCCGCTTCTGCACGGTAATCAATATATCCACGCGAGGTCGGACCAACATTCATAAGTAAATTTCCACCGATTGAAACAGTGTTGATAAGCATACGAATAAGCAACTCGGGCGATTTCCATGTCTGCTCGTCACGGAAATATCCCCATGAGCCGGAGAATGTCTGACAAGCCTCCCAGGTTACAAGCTCGCCGGTTTCTTTGTGTCGCACCCATTCGGTCGGCTGATACTGTTCAGGCGTCCAGATATCCTGCTCGGTATCGGTTCGGTTATCTATGATGATACCCGGCTGAAGACGTCTTGCAAGCGCAACAAGCTCCTCGGCTTCCCATTCATCCTTACCCTTTCCCGGATGCTGCATCCATGGCTTTTCTTCCGCCGGCTTGGTTTTATACGAAAAATCGAACCACAGAATATCAATCTTGCCGTAATTCGTGAGAAGCTCCTCAACCTGGTTTTTCATGTAAAGCGCATACTTTTTGATATCTCTGCCACGGTCAAGCTCCGGTGCATTTTCGTCTCTGCGACGAGGGTGGAGAACATCAATCGTAAAATCGGGATGGTGCCAGTCGATGAGAGAATAATAGAAACCGATGCGTATTCCCTCGGCTCTGAAGGCGTCAACATATTCACGAACAAGGTCACGTCCCGCAGGAGTGTTTGTGCATTTGTAATCAGTATATTTGGAATCAAACATACAAAAGCCTTCATGATGCTTTGCAGTGAAAACCGCATATTTCATACCTGCCGCCTTAGCCTGACGTGCCCACTCTTTTGCATCATAAAGATCGGGGTTAAAATATTTAAAATACTTATCATACTTTTCTTCAGGAATAAATTCGCGTGTCTTTATCCATTCATGACGTGCAGGAAGCGCATAAAGTCCCCAGTGAATAAACATACCGAAACGGTCATGGCGAAACCACTCTGTGTCGCCGGGAGTTTTTCTTGTTACATAGCTCGACATAATATTTCTCTCCTTTTTTTAAAATATACTTGAAATTATTGTTTTTTTGGTGTATGATATATATGGATTAAATAATAACGACAAAATCCTCATAATTTTATTATACAGTAAACACCGTTATCCATGCAAGATAGTATTCCGTAAAAAATATGGATATTTCGGCAAAACTGTCATAATGGCTTTAAAGGCGGAAAAGAAAATGATTTTAAGCAAAAATTATGCGATGATAAACAATATAAACGATATTAATCTCAAGCTGCTCGATTCGGGACACGCTTCAACAAGAAACGAATGGGCGGGAAATATCATTTCACCGATGTACGCAAGGCTCTACTATATAATCGGAGGCGACCCTTACATAATAAAGGATGACAAAAAATTTCCGCTTGAGATTGGCAAATGCTATTTAATTCCAACGGGATATTCCTTCCGTCATGCCTGCGAAAACTCCATGGAACAGCTTTATTTTCACATTAACCTCAATGATTTCAACGGAAACGACCTACTGCGGTGCGCTCATACGGTGATGGAGTATACACCCGAAAAAAGCGTTATAAAGGAAATGCTACAGTATGTTCACAGCGATGAGCTTATCGACAGTCTGCGAATGAGACAGCAAATCTTTTCTTCTCTTTTACTGCTTATCGATAAATATAACGTCGAACTAAAAACGACACACTATTCAAACTGTGTGCTTTTGGCAATCGAATATATAAAATCGCATCTTTCTCTGCGTCTTGCCGTGAGCGAGCTTGCCGCAAACTCATTTGTTTGTGAGAGCACACTTGCAAAAAAGTTCAAAAACGAAGTCGGCATGACAATCGGCAGTTATATTGACGACGCAATCATGTTTGAGGCTGAACAGCTTCTTTTAAAGAGTGAGCTCTCCGTTTTACAGATAAGTGAGCGCTTCGGCTTCTGTGACCAATTCTATTTTTCAAGACGCTTTAAGCTCAAATACGGCGAAACTCCGCAAAAATACCGTAAGCTTCGCTTGATTTAACAATCCTGCATATAAAAAAGTAAACCGCGGCACACCTGAATGTCGCGGTTCATTTTTTGTTTTATTTGTATGCCGCAATCCAGCTTCCGATTTCTTCATCAGTAAAATGAAAATCTCCCTGGACTCGCACACCGTCGGAGAAATATACAAACGTCTCTGGATATTTTTTCAGAATATTCATCAACTTCGGAATCTCTCTGATATTCATAACAGAAAAAATTATGTAATTATCATCTCCCGAATACATACCGCGGCTTTTTACTATGGTTGCGCTGTGTTTATGCGTATACAGTATTTCATCCTGAATGTCCATAGGATTTTTTGTGACAATTTTCACCTCAACAGCAAACCTTTCACGCTTTAAAATAGCCGCTACCGTACGTTCAGAAACAAATATCTGCAAAACGGACAAAAAAATACTTGTCATATCACGGTAAACGAAAAATGATAATCCGACGATCATATAAGCACAAATGCTGATAAGCCTCTCAACATTAAAATGCGGCTTCCATTTGTGAAGCAAACACGCAATAATATCCACGCCACCGGAGGAATAACCGATTTTCAGCATAATTCCCACGCAAATACCAAGCAAAATCCCCGACACCAACGCTGCAAGTAAGCGATATGCAACCAATTCAGACGCCACAAGTCCGCTCGGAATATAAATATAAAAGTTCACTTTTTCAAGAAGCACAACACCAAGCGAATCAAACGCAGTAAAAAGCATCACATATAATACGTATTTTTTATTAAGAAAAATAAAAGCAAGCGTAAGCAGCGGAATGTTGATTAAGATTTTAAACCATCCCATATTTACGCCTGTAAGCTCATAAAGAATCGTGCCAAGCCCATCAATTCCGCTTGGTGAAAAATCACTCGGTACTACAAATGTATGCAGTGCCACAACCGAAACAACTGCCGCCAATACAGTTAATATGATGTTCTTAAGCTCCTTTTTCGTCTTTTTAAGAATTTCCGTTTTGTTCATTTAGAATCACCTCATTTGCATTTTGATTATTATACCATGTATATTGACAAATGAGAAGATATGATGTATAATAGCCATGTGAATTTTTTTCATATGTGAAATATTTTCATATAAAGCGGTGTGAGGTGTATGTATGGATACTCAAAAGCTAAAGGTTATTTTATCTGCAGTAAAACATAAAAGTCTTTCCAAAGCGGCTGAGGAAATTTCCTATACGCCGTCCGCCATGTCCCATATTGCCGACAGCCTTGAGTCGGAACTCGGCGTAAAAATTTTA
>JAZNFB010000043.1:0-8357 GCA_045588895.1 Candidatus Flemingiibacterium sp. | reverse complement strand
GTGTTTAATTTTTGGTGTAAATACCAATTAAATCTCTTTTATATGTGTCGACAGCGGCGGTGACAATAAAAAAAGAGCATATCTGAACGAAATCCGATAAAATAGCTTTATAAGCCAAAATTTTATCGAAAATTCAGATATGCTCATTGCTTGATATTATAAAAAGCAAGTTTTATTTTTTCTCAGAGTTTACCCACTTATGAATTTCATTCGCATAAATTTCAGAAACTTCCTCGCCAAATAAATCCGGCAGCAGAGAAACACAGGGGTATCCGCCGTCAAGCGTTAAAAGCATCTTTGTATGCTCGAGGAAATCCTCCACCTTCGGAACGGGTGTGTTTGTTCCGAGATGATCGAGATTGAGAATTTTATCGGGAGATGAATATTTGCAGACCTTGTGATGCTCCTGTGTCACAGCTCGCCACTTTCCATCCTCATCAAATTTAACGTCGTTAATACGTAAAGTGTCACAGTGTCTTGTTGCAAATATATCGGGGATATGCGCTTCAACCTCAACAGTCTCGTCAAGCTTCTTGATGACCTTATAGATTATTTCAAGAAGTTTTATCATATCCGATTTGCTTCCGTAAGACATATCAAGCTTGAACTTCATGAAGCCCATAGAAATATAACGCGAGAATACTTCGGTGTAATATTTTTTAAGGCAAGCACCGGGACGAAGGAAGGACAGCTCCTTGAACATTTCAGACTCGGCATCCTGCTCAAACGGTCCGCCTATAAGCTCCGGATGCTTTTTTCCTATCTCGCTGTGAGGCTTTATAGTGAAGGGAGCAAACCACAGTCCGGGATAAAAGCCTCTTGCCTTCATGTCTTTAACAAGCTGCTCCATATTCGGGAACTTATTTCTGTCAATTTCCCAGTTTCCCCAAACTCTGTTGCCGTCCGCATCGTAAGCTATATCCCATCCGTGATCTATAGTCAGCTTGCCCTTGGGAAGTCCGAGCCGCTCAATGCGGTCCATATATTCATAAACGAATTTTTCATTGAGCGCATCCTGCGGTGTGCATCCCATGAGAGCAGCCTTCTTTGACTGATCAACCCACGTGCAGTATTCAAGTCCGCTCCAGAATTCTTCGGTCTTACGGGAGGGATATTTTTTTATTATCTCGGCGTTGTATTTTTGCCATTCCTCATACGGATTGCAATTTTCATTATAGTATAATGACTGTCCTGCGGGGCAAATCACCGTAAGCGTTCCCCAACCGTCGTAAATAAATCTTCCGCCATTTAAGCTGCAAAATCCGAAAAAGCTGTTTCCGGCAAGAATAACCGGTGAGCCTGACGTACTCGACGAGCGTATAGTGGACGGCTCATATTCAAATTTGTTATAGGTATAATAGGCATTGGATGCCCAACTGTTATAAAACGGGAGATACAACGGCGGTATCACCGAAAAAGTATATACTGTTTCCATATGGCATTTGACAATCATAATTTCTGCTCCTTTTTATACGAATAAATAGTCTCCGTCTTTGTGTGCATAGCTTTGTTCTGCCCCAAGCTCCTCCATCCACGCTCGCGTTTCCAAGGTTGAAAAAGGACCTTTGCCTGCAGTTTCGGGATCGGTACGCTTATATCTATTGTTTTCCCAAAGCCACTGCGGAGTGGTGTAAAGGCAAATCTTCGGCATTATCAATTCATAAAATGCACGATCAACTCCATTCTGACCGTGATGCGGCATCTGCACAATATCGCAGCGAAGCTTTGAAGCGTCACAGTGCTCGAAAAACTCCTCCTCGGCTGTAACATCGAAATCTCCCGTGAAAAGAACATCTCTTTTCGGGAAGTGAACGAGAAAAATTATACTTGTTCCGTTAATATTCTCATGCTTTTTATAGTCGCTCGGAACACTTATAAATTCAAAGAATATTTTGTCAACACCTATAATCTGCTCCTTTCTCGGAGTAACAACATCGATTTCCAAGCGTTTGACACAATTTAAGAATCTTGCATTTAACTCGCTGTCCTCTTGAGTCATCAGCCACTCGGTGTCGGGAAAATTATAGCAAAACCTTTTTATTTTTATATCGAAGTCTTCCTTTTCCATAATTCGGGTTATTGCTCCGAGATGATCCGAATGAGCGTGGGTTATGATCCAAAGATCAACCTTTTTGTCACGCTTTGTAAGCTCTTTATATAAATTGTCACTGTCCTCATCACAGTCATTTCCGCCGTCGATCACTATAACGCGTCCTTTTGGCGTATCAATTATATACGACATACTCTGCGTAAGAGTACGGTTGGCAATCTGAAGCAGACTTCCGCCACCCAGCCCCAAATCCACTTTGTTAAGCTTCATGTGACATCTCCTTTCTCATCAACCGTCAAAGCAGTGCTTTTTGAAGCTCTCCGTTATATAGCAGGTAAGTATGACTGAATCCAACATCGCGAAGAAGTGCTCTTACCTCATCAAAAGCGCAGTCAAGAGTATCTGCCGCATGGCTGTCGGAGTTTATCATCACCTTGCCGCCGCACTTATACAGCATATAAAGCAAGCGCTCCTGCGGATACGGTGTTGTTCGGACACCTCTCGATATCGCGCCCGTATTCACTTCGAAGATAACATCATTTTCTGCCGCCAAAGCCATATATTTTTCAGCAAGATGAAGATATTTTTCATCCTCCAAAAACACACTGTCATATTTTTCCTCAAACTTTGTGATAAGGTCAAAATGACCGACAATATCCGGCTTTCGCTCTTTGATATAGCGGCAAAAATCGCTGTAATAATCCTCTGCAAACGCAAGTGCATCGCCATCAAACAACGCTAAACTTTCAGAGAAGCACCCGTAATTTGAATCAATCGGATATGATTTCCCATCCCTGCAAATGTAATGCTTTGAGCCGATCAGATACTCGAATTTTGACCGGTTCATATATGTAGTGCTGTCTTCCTCAATTCCAAGGTAAAGCTGTATTTTTCCCTTGTATTCTTCCTTAAGACGGGATATTTCGGTAATATATTCACTCGGATCCTTGAGACCATAGCGAGGAGAATCTCCGTGACTTGAAAAGCCGAGAGCATCGAATCCCTTTTCTATCGCCGCAATGACAACCTCCTCGGGCGTATTTTTGCCGTCACAAAAGGTGGTATGTGTATGGTAGTTAGTCAGCATTTTTATTTTCTCTTTTCCGAATGTAGTTACATAAAAATATACAAGTCACCTTAATCAAAATCCAAACTGCCGTCATCGTTTATGTATACATGCGGAATACGTGCGGTCAGTCCGCAAACAAGCTCATGAGGAATTGTTCCGATCATTTCACCTATTTTATCTGCACGTATACGTTCATCAGCCCCCATCAGCGTTGCAATCGAACCAACCTTCGCCGACGGAATATCGGTAACATCAACCATCATCTGATCCATACAGATACGTCCGATTATCGGCGCATATTCTCCGTCTATGACGACACCGCCTCTGTTTGAAAGAAGGCGCGGATATCCGTCTGCATATCCAATAGAAAGAGTAGCTACACGTGTTTTGTGCTTTGTTATATATGTGTGACCGTATCCAACACCAATACCCGCCTCAAGCTCCTTCACTTCGGTAACAAGGGTGCGAAGGGCAATTGCAGGTTTGAGAGTCATGATGTGTTCAGATTCGGCCGAGGGATAATAGCCGTAAAGACTGATTCCCTCTCTGACGAGATCATATTTGTTCGGGAAAGCGTTTTCGATAAGTGCCGCACTGTTGCACATACTCAGATATGTCGGAGCAATGCCATTCTCCCGAAGAAGCTTGACGAAACGATCAAAATTTTCCGTCTGCGCCATGGCAGAGGCTTTGTCTTCGTGGTCAGCACAGGCATAATGGCTGAATATTCCCTCGATTTTTATATTAGGAAGCTCCGATATCCTCTTGACTGTTTCAAGTCCTTTATGCGCATCCAAAGTAGCAATACCGATACGTGACATTCCAGTGTCAAGGGCTAAAAAGCAGGAAATCGAAACACCCTTTTTAACTGCCGCCTCGGAAAGCGAAACTGCCGATTCAAAGTGAAAAATACTCGGAATAATGTTAGGATAGCGAACAAGCTCCTCATAAAGTTGGGAATGTATTTCACTCAAAATAATGATCGGCGATGTTATTCCCGATTCTGCAAGCTCGACGGCTTCAGAGAAAGCGGCAACCGCGAACCATTCAGCTCCGCCATTTTTTTCAAGGTCTGCCGCAACCTTTACTGCACCGTGGCCGTATGCATTTGCTTTAACGACCGCAACCGCCTTGGCCCCGTACGGTTCAACGTGCTTTGCAGCAGCAATAAAGTTATGGCGTATTGCAGAGAGATCAATCTCCGCCCAAGCGCGAGTCATTTTTGTTTCAGCCTTCATCAATATATTAAACAATCCCTTTCCGTGGAAATATAACAGTAAAGTATCACATATTTATTACACACAACATAATTACACTCAACATCAATCGCAAAATCGTACACATTACAAAGCAACGCAGTTACGCGTCATGAAGCGACGTAGTTTCACTGTATTCACTGGCAATTTTTTGATAATTTATGAAGCTTTTGCCAAAATCGCGCTTTTGTTTTAGTTAAAATCATTTGTTTTGCACAAATATTTCTGTATTCGAAACATAAATTCCCATTTTGAATAATTTACATTTTAAGTATATCATGTCACAAAAAAATATGCTATAATAAATCTATCATAAAATATCATTTTTTTACGATTGGAGAATACCAAATGATTCCATTTGCCGAACCGCCATTCACAATAAACGGTATAAAAAGCTGGATACACTGCCTTGACCTTGTTCACGAAGGAAAAGGAAATATTGATATTCCTGCGCGGCTTCATTACCACGACTACATAGAATTTCTTTATGCACTTAACACCGATGCTTATGTTTGGATAAACGGTGAACGGCATAGATTTGCGAGCGGAGACTTTTTCATCATAAATTCAGGAGATATTCACTGTGCTGCTTTTGCCGGGCCATCCCACTATATCTGCGTTAAATTCTCGCCCACCGTGCTTTATTCATACGACACTTCTCTCTTTGAGTTTAAATACATCACACCGTTTCTCTCACGTAATTCTCACCCAAACCGAATTGATTGCAATGCCTTTGAGGGCATCGACATTCGTGCAACCGTCGCCGAAATAATGGACGAATGGAATAACCGCGAGCCTGCGTTTGAGCTTATGATTCGCTCTCATATTTTAAAAATATTTTCAGGGATATTGAGGCACTGGGAAAAGAATAGGACTTTTCGGATGAGCAGCACATTAACAGAACCAATAAAAAAGGCTTTAATCTATATATCAAAAAATTACGAATATGTCACCGAGGCTGATGTTGCCAACGCTTGCGGGCTCAGCTATAATCATTTCTCATTTTGTTTTAAAAATACCGTTGGACAAAGCTTTAACGACTATCTTACAATGGTCCGCATAAACGAAGCAGGAAAGCTTCTCCTATTAAGCGACAAGAGTATAACCGAAATCGCAATGCAGTGCGGATTTTCATCATCCAGCCATTTTATATCGCGGTTCAAGCAATATAAGCAAATAACCCCCGGCAAATTCCGAAGCCGCTCACAGTCGACCGAATATATCGATGGATCAATAAAATGACAGCTCAATGCTGAATTGTAATTCCATAATCCATACAGAACTGTGTGTATTTGTGCCCTGCTTTATGATAAATATCTATATCCGACTTATTAACCTCAATTTTATTATACCTGATAATCTTTTGACAGTATAGTAGAATTGATACGAAAATATGGTAATTTTGTACGGCAAAATACTAATGCCTCAAAATGAAATTCTATCGAAAGCATCCATATTTAAACTCGCAGGCGTATTAATGATGTACATAACAAACAAAAAAATCCTCCTACAGTAGAATTAAAGAGCTACCATAGGAGGTTTTGTTATACAAAAATGATAAAGGCACAAAACAGTTGTCGTTCCGATCAACATCGGTGTGTAAGCTTGTAAGATATCATTCGCTATTCTTTTTTCTGTATTGGGTGGGGCTGAGGTAATATGCAGCCCTGAACACCTTTGAAAAATAATTGTAATCCGGTATTCCGCAAGCAGTGGCAATTTCGCTGACGGAAAGCTTGGTGGTTACAAGCAATTTGCAGGCATATTTGAGCCTGCTTTTTTTAATGTAATCCGCAGGGGTACAGGAGAAAAATTCCTTGAAAATATGATATATTTCGCTGTGAGAAAGGCGAAATTTTGAACAGAGCAGCGTTACGGAAAGCGGCGCTGAAATGTTATCAAGAATATATTGCTTGATCTGCTCGTCTATGGCATTATTGTGTGAGCGAACAAAGTCTTTTAAAAGCTCGTATCCGGCGCAGACATCTATAATGCGAAATGCGGATTTCAATTTTTCTTCGGAAATAACCGGCAAACTGTTATAGGCAGATTTAAGCTCGTCTATAAGCTCTGCAGGAAGATTTTTTGGAAGATTCGGGAAGTCCGGCGCATTGCTTTTTTTAACCTGTCCCAGCATCATGAATCCAATTACCTGATCGTTGTAAATGATCGGTGATATACATTCCTGGAGTCCAACATGACAGGTATAGCTATACTGACTGTGTATTTTTCTGCAGTGTTCGAGGGCAATTTTGTCACAGTCCTTGCATTTTTTGTCCATATCCTCATTGGCACGCAGAATTTCGCAGAAGCTGCTGAATTTGGCAGGATAATAACAAAGCTCGTTTCCCTCAAGATCATAAAGGCAGGTTTTAATATCGCTTAAATTATAGAAATCCTCAAGTAATGCACCCAAATCTTTTAGCTCTAATTTTGACATATTAGTATTTCTCCATACAAAATTACCATGTTTATATACCAATTATACTATATTATCAGAAAATAGTCAAGTATAATATTCAAAGATATATTGTAAAAAAGGAGGGAAAACGTGAATTATTTAAGTATTGACATCGGAACAACAGGGTGTAAATGCCAACTGTTCTCTGAAAACGGAGAGATTTTAAGTTACCTCTTCAGCGAATATGACTTCAAAGAAACAGACGGTTTTCACTACGTAAACATACACGCCATTGAAGCCTATTTGAGAGGTATGATTTCCGAAATTTCAAGCAAATATGAGGTTTCGTCCGTATGTATATCTTCCATCGGTGAGTCATTCGTGCTTCTTGATAAGGATGATAATGTGCTCTTTTATCCCATGCTTTATACGGACTCCAGAGGTGAAAAACAAGCGGATGAAATCAAAGCGGCAGTCGGCGAGGAAACAGCCTTCCGGATAAGCGGCGTTATACCGCACAGTATGTATTCCGTATCAAAGCTACTTTATATCAAAAATAATTTCCCGGAAATCTTTGAAAAAGCAGATAAAGTCATGCTGATCTGCGATTATTTCGGATATTTGCTGAGTGGACAAAGAGCAATCGATTACGGTCTCGCTTCCCGAACAGGTGCTTTTGATATTGAAAAGAAGGAGTTTTCAGATGAGCTTCTATCTCTGCTCGGCATTGGTAAGAAGCTGTTTTCCGCTCCGAAGCCGGCAGGAAGCATCGTCGGCAGAATAAAAGAAGAATGGTTATCGGATGCGGTTTTAGTGCTCGGCTCTCACGATCAGGTTTGTACCTCTCTCGGAGCAGGCGTACTTGATGCAGGTGACGCGGTTGACGGTATGGGAACCGTTGAGTGTATCACGACTTTGTTCAAGGATAAGCCGGACAGCGTGGAAATGGGAAAGCAGGGATATCCGTGTGTACCCTATCCCGTTAACGGACTTTACTGCACATACATTCTCAACTTCTCCTGCTGTTCGACTGTGAATTGGCTGCGAAAAAACATCATGCACGGCTACAAGGGAGATAAGGAGAGTTACTTCGCATATATCGAAAAGGACATCACCGATAAGCCAACAGAAATACTGACGCTTCCCTATTTCGGCGGCGCAAGTACACCGTATCAGGATTTAGGGGCGAAAGGTGCTATACTCAATCTTACAGTCGGGACAAAGGATTTTGAAGTATTCCAAGCAATGATGGAGGGTACGGCATTTGAGATGCGGCTGAATACAGAGGCGGTCAAGGAGTACGGAATCAGCATCACAAATACAGTTGCCACAGGTGGCGGAGCTAATTCGGATAAATGGTTACAGATAAAGGCGAATATACAGAATATCCCGATAAAAACTTTGCGCTCCTCAGAGGGTGGACTCTGCGGCTGTGCAATACT
This sequence comes from Candidatus Flemingiibacterium sp., assembly GCA_045588895.1. Taxonomy (GTDB): domain Bacteria; phylum Bacillota; class Clostridia; order Oscillospirales; family CAG-272; genus Flemingiibacterium. Next base: position 139 of record JAZNFB010000043.1, on the reverse strand, counting down.
TCAGGCGGTAGCACTTGGCGGAGCAAAGGATTTTTATGAGGCGAGAAAGATTTTCGTCCGTTATGAGAAGGAATTTTCTCCGAATGAGAAAGCTTATGATGCCTACGAAGCACAGTATGAAAAATATAAAAAACTATAT
>JAZNFB010000042.1:0-2001 GCA_045588895.1 Candidatus Flemingiibacterium sp. | reverse complement strand
TTCCAGACGCAATGTACCGTCTGTTAGTTTACACTTTACAGATTCATTATAACACAAAACATAACCGACCGCAACACAAAAATTATAGCCGAGAAAAAATTGAAATTATGACCTCCCGTAGCTGCAATAAATTAAAACCGCGTTGAAATTACCGCAACAATGTGGTAAAATAGTATTATAGAAAAAAGCAGAGCAATAACTGCCGAAAAAGGAGCAAGCTTATGGAATACAGAATACTTGGTAAGACCGGACTCAAAATTTCGCGTTTGGGCTTCGGTGGAATTCCGATTCAGAAAATTGATGCCGAGGGAACGAAAAAACTGATCGGCGAGCTTGTAAAAAGCGGCATAAATTACATTGATACCGCACGCGGATATACAGTAAGCGAAGAATATCTTGGATTTGCTCTCGAGGGTGTGCGAGATAAATTCGTGCTTGCCACAAAAAGTATGGCTCGCACTAAAGAAGCTATGGCAAAGGATATTGAAACCAGCTTGAAAAACCTCCGCACCGATTATATCGACCTCTATCAAATACATAATCCCAGTGCAAAGGATATTGAGCAGGTAATGGCGCCCGACGGAGCGCTGGCGGCGCTTAAAGAAGCAAAAGAGGCAGGCAAGATCGGGCATATCGGAATTACGCTCCATTCCGCCGATTTGTTTAAACAGGCGCTGGAGCTGTCTTGGGTAGAAACCATTATGTTCCCCTACAATATCGTGGAAACACAAGGAGAGGAACTTATCGCTCGTTGCGGAGAAAAGAATATCGGCTTTATTTGCATGAAGCCTTTGGCTGGAGGCGCTATTGAAGATGCCGAAACCGCCATCAGATTTATCGTGAGCAACCCGAACGTAACCGTTGTAATTCCCGGAATGGCAGATTTGGACGAGATCAAGCAAAACATAAGTGCTGCCTCCGATACTTCCCCGCTGACCGCCGAGGAAAACGAAAAGATTGCAAATATCAAAGCACTTTTGGGCACAAATTTCTGCCGCCGCTGTAATTACTGCGCTCCATGTACGGCCGGCATAAATATTTCCGCTATATTTTTGTTTGAGGGATATTACAGCCGCTACGACCTGAAGGACTGGGCAAGCGACCGCTATTCAAGCCTTGCAAAGACTGCCTCCGACTGTATCGGATGCGGCGTTTGCGAAACCCGCTGTCCCTATAATCTCCCGATTCGCGATATGCTGAAAAAAGCCGCTCTGACAATGGGAAAATAACCGTTATTATAAAGTAATGCGTAAACAACAAGCGAGGGTAATATGAACGACAGTATTTTTATGCAGAGAGCAATAGAAATTGCAAAAAACGCAGCCGCCAACGGTAACGAGCCCTTCGGTGCGGTGCTTGTAAAGGATAACAAGATCGTTTATGAAAACGAAAATCAGATATACACAAAAAACGATCCCACCTACCACGCCGAATTCGGCCTCATTCGCAGATTTGTTGAGGAAACGGGTATAACCGATCTTTCGGAGTACACATTATACTCCAGCTGCGAGCCCTGCTTTATGTGCTGCGGCGCAATGGTATGGACCAAGCTCGCTAAGCTTGTCTACGCTGCAAGCGATATCGATTTGTGCAATGTTTTGGGAGTTACCGGATCAAAATGCTCTCATCTCGTGTTTATAAACTCCGGCGCCGACATTCAGGTAAGCTCTGGTGTTATGCGCGACGAAGCTCTTGAGGTACTGAGGGAATACTTCAAAAACCATAAAAAGGGATAACAGAAAAATATAAATGCGGCAGAAAAAATTCTGCCGCATTTTGTCATATTGAATAAAGTATCATGCCGAGTCCTGCCGATATGAGTATCATCAGTATCGGTGAGGGCTTTTTCTTTCGCAGCTTTTTGAACACAAATGCGAAGCCGAAAAGTATTGCAATAATCGCAATTCCTCTCATGTCGGGAGAAAAACCGCCGTTAAAGGTAGTAATTCCAAGCAGCGTGCTGAGCGCCATCGTGATCGAGGTAGCAAGAATAAGCGCTAT
>JAZNFB010000041.1:0-3848 GCA_045588895.1 Candidatus Flemingiibacterium sp. | reverse complement strand
GCGGTATTCGTGATATGGATACGGTCGATTACTATATTGAAAAGGGAATTGAACGTGTTATAATCGGTTCGGCGGCGCTTAAAAATCCCGGACTTGTCAAGGATGCAGTTAAAAAGTACGGTGATAGGATCGCCGTTGGGATTGATGCGCTTGACGGTATGGTAAAGACCGCAGGCTGGCTTGAGGGCTCGAGCGTTAACTATATTGATCTTGCACGTGAGATGGCAAGCTGTGGCGTTAAATATATCATTTTCACCGATATCAGCAAGGACGGCACGCTTACAGGCCCAAATCTCGAACAGCTTGCCGCACTTTCCGAGGCTGTTGACATTAATATCATCGCAAGCGGCGGTATACGTGATATCGGTAACATCCGTGATCTTGCGGCGATGAAGCTTTACGGTGCAATTTGCGGCAAGTCGATTTATTCCGGCTCACTGTCGCTCCGTGAGGCAATTGAAGTATCAAAAAACTGAGGTAAACTATGCTTTCAAAAAGAATTATTCCGTGCCTTGACGTTAAGGATGGACGTGTCGTCAAGGGCGTGAACTTTGTTGGACTGCGTGATGCGGGAGATCCCGTTGAGAGCGCAAAATTTTATAATTCACAGGGGGCCGATGAGCTTGTTTTTCTCGATATAACAGCTTCGAGTGACAGGCGTAAAACCATTGTTGACGTTGTTGAACGTACGGCAAGGGAAGTGTTTATGCCTTTTACAGTCGGCGGCGGTATACGCACGGTTGAGGATTTTCGTGAAATGCTGCTTGCCGGTGCAGACAAGGTTGCCGTTAACTCATCCGCTGTCCTTAATAAGCAGATAATTGCTGACGCGGCTGACAAATTCGGCAGTCAGTGTGTTGTTCTTGCAATCGACGCAAAACGCTGTGAGGACGGTCACTTTACCGTATATATCAACGGCGGACGCAAGGACATGGGTATTGATGCCATCGAGTGGGCAATTGAAGCCGAAAAGCTTGGTGCAGGCGAGATACTTTTGACCTCGATGGATACAGACGGTACGAAAAACGGCTTCGATATCGAGCTTACCAAAGCAGTTGCGGATAGAGTAAACATTCCCGTTATCGCTTCGGGCGGCGGCGGTAATGTTACGCATTTTTCGGACGTATTTGAAAAAGCCGGTGCAGATGCGGCACTTGCGGCGAGTTTGTTCCATTTCCGTGAGCTTTCGGTTCGTGAGGTTAAGGAACATCTTAAGTCGAGAAATATTCCTGTGAGGTTGACATGATAGATAAGAATGTAGATTTGGATGTATTTTTTAAAAAGTCGGAGCTTATTCCGGCGATAGTTCAGGATTATGAAAACGGTGAGGTCCTGATGCTTGCATATATGAACCGAGAATCGCTTGGACTCACGCTTGAGACGGGACTTACTTGGTTCTGGAGCCGTTCACGGGGTGAGCTTTGGAATAAAGGCGCAACTTCGGGACACGTTCAGCGTGTAATGTCGCTTTCATACGACTGCGATGAGGATACACTTCTTTGCAAGGTTATACAGACAGGTGCTGCTTGCCATACGGGAAATCGTACCTGCTTTTACCGTGAATTAATGAATAATGAGGAGAATTAAAATGAACGATAATGTACTTAACGAGCTTTATGCAGTTGTTGCAGACCGCAAGGTGAATCCCGAAGAGGGCTCTTACACCTGCTATCTTTTTGAAAAGGGACTTGATAAAATTTTAAAGAAGGTCGGTGAGGAGTGTGCCGAAACCATTATCGCCGCAAAGAACGGTGACAATGAGGAATTAAAGAATGAGATCAGCGATCTTCTGTATCACCTTATTGTTATGATGCAGGAGAGAGGACTTGAGCTTGCTGATGTTCTTGCAGAGCTTGATGCAAGATCAAAGAAGATTGGCAACCTTAAAAACATGAAGGTTGTTGACAGAAATACTTGATTTAATGGGAAGAGAAAAGAGACTTATTTTATGAAAAAACAATTTATACTTGCCGCAATATGCATCTTTTTGTGGTCAACGCTTTCTACAATTTCAAAGGTGCTTCTCAAAAATTTTTCAAGCTTTCAAGTGCTTTGTGCGACTATGTTTTTTGCATTTATCGCACTCTTGACAGTTAATATTTTTACCGGAAATATTAAAACCCTTAAAAGCTATAGAGCAAAAGATTATCTTGTTCTCTCACTTATCGGACTTCCGGGAATGTTTCTTTATTATGTTTTCTTTTTTGCAGGAACATCGATGATGCACGCATCCCAAGCTTTTATTGTAAACTATCTCTGGCCGATTATGAGTGTAGTTTTTGCTTGTATCCTGCTTGGAGAAAAAATGACAGTGCGCAAAATAATTGCTGTAGTTGTATCATTTTTTGGTGTAGTTGTTTCGCTTGCAGGTGAAATTTTTCAGTTTGAAAAGATGACACTCATCGGTGCTGTCTTCTGTGCGCTCGGTGCGGTGTCATACGGTGCTTTCACAGCGCTTAATCAGAAGTTTAACTGCGATAAGCGTTTGTCTATGATGATATTCTGCTTTGTTTCGTTTGTTTTCTCACTCATTGTTACTGTCACTGCACCATTGATTGTAAATGTCGATTCCTCTCTGATCCTCAATAACCTGTTCGGTGGGACATTTGAGCCGACACTGCTTGAAATTCTCGGTTTTGCCTGGGCGGGAATATTTGTCACTGCAACGGCAAGTACGCTTTGGCAGATCGCTCTTGAATCCGGCAACACAGCAAAGGTTTCAAATCTTGCTTACATAACACCGTTTTTGTCCACGGTTTGGAGTGCTATATTCCTTGAGGATGAACACATCACCGTATATGCTATTGTGGGACTTGTTATAATGATACTTGGAATATTTATTCAGCTTAAGGATAAAAAGAAAGAACTTAAATAGAAAAACGGCAGTCGAAAGATGAACAATCGGCTGCCATTTATTTTTATTAATTACTTAAGCTCAATATCGTATGTAAGAACGCCCTTTGCTTCTAAGTCACCGGCGAGAACATCAATAGCCGCCATTGTACTGTCAGTAGACATACATCCAATGATAACTCTCGGGATGTGGGGAAGATCTTCAAGCGGATAAGGGTTTCCGAAGTGAACGAGTGTCTGGAGTCTGCCGGGAATCTGGAGTGCTGTGATGAGAGCGACGTTGCGGTGTGTAAGATGGTCGCTTCCGGCGTACGCAGGTGCTTCCGCAAAGGTGATAAATACTACATCATCATAGTCAACTGAATCCTGAAGAACGTCCATATTGTTATTGGGAGTCGGGAACTGTCTGAGTGCACGAACGGTTGAATTCGGGAAGTTTTCGAGAAGCTTTTCCTGAATTAATTCCGGTCTGTACCAGCTGTTTGTGAATGTGTCAACAGAAACCTTTCCGGTGTCGGCGATATCTGTTTCATTCTGAACAAGCATTACAATGAAGTGCTTGCCGTCGCGTGAAATCGGTACTTCGAAGCCTTTGTCTGCACGGGCAAAGATTGATTCACGGTTGATACGCTCGAAATTCTTAACATCCTTTTCGGTGACTTCAGTAAACTTGGGGTCAATCATATTCACCTTATGTTGGGCTGCGAGAACTCTCTTTACAGCCTCATCAAGACGTGCATCGGAGATGATACCTTCCTTATAGCAGTTATGCAGATCATTGTATGCCTTTCTTGCCGAGAACCACGGGAGGATAAATTCATTTCCTGCCTCAACGCAGAGTCCCTTGACATTTGTGTCGCCGAACTGTGCTTTAAGTCCCATCATATCGAGTGCATCGGTGATAAAGAAGCCGTCAAATCCTTGCTCTCGGATGACATCGTGAACCTTCTTTGAAACGGTTGCAGGCATACCCGGGTCAATGTTTGCAAGAGTTG
>JAZNFB010000040.1:0-2416 GCA_045588895.1 Candidatus Flemingiibacterium sp. | reverse complement strand
TCTTCCGCTTATTGTGCTGATGAGCATTGCGGCAGGCTTTGAAATTGTGATGTGTCTTATCAGCGGCTACACGCTCAGTATAAGATATCTCGTCGGTGCGGCATTCATTTTTCTTAATGCGATTGCGCCGTACATTCTTTGCTTCTGCGTAAGCTCAATGGTCATCGCGAACACTTCAAACGTTATCGAGGGTGGAGCTTTCACCTTTATCACAATGGCGGCACCGTCGGTACTGCGACAGTTTTTTGCAAAGCTGTTCTGTGCCTACACGCTCGGCGCAAGCGAAATTGACATTGAAAAATTCCTCGACGTTTTAAACACAAACCGCGTTCCGCAAAGTTGGAACTGGACAGCACCGTTTATACAGGATTTTTCGGTTGTTTTCAGCGATTATTACAGTCTTGGCGAAGGCAGACCTTATTTTCACGCAGAAAGTCTTGAAAAGATTACTGTTTATGACTGGTCAGGCTTTATTATGTCTGTCATTTACACGGCGATTGCCGTTGCAGTCGGTTTGTACTTATTCAGGAAAAAGAAGAATGAAAACGCGGCAACCTTCGGCAGAAGCAGAAACTTTAACGAATTCTGTGCCGTTGTTGCAGGTGTTTTCATCGCGGCTACGCTTAACCAAAAGGTCAGCCTCGGTGAGGGTACATTCACGGAATTTCTGCCGCTTATCCCCTTTTTCTTCCTCGGTTACTTTGTGTTCAAGCAGATTTTCGGATACAAGAGGCTTCGCGAATTGAAGAGGTCGCTTAAAAGAGTGCCGATTTACACAGCAGGACTTTTCGCGTGCTTTTTATGCTGTTATCTCGGATTTTTCGGCTACTCTTCATACGTGCCGAAGGCTGATGACGTTATGTCGGTAAGTGTTTCCACACCGTTTTACAAAAACCTCGATGACAGACTTGCCGATGATTCACGCACAGGGCTGAAGCCGATGAACACGAGAGACAAGTTTGATGAAAGAGAAACGAACATAAATTTGAACGGCTATCACGGCACTTATTATTTCTTCGACGAAGAATATTACGATATGAACAACAATTACACGGCAACCTTCTACGACCCTGATGAAATCTCTCTGGTTACCGACGTTCACAAATCCTTTGCAAAGGACGGTCATATCAGCGGTTCGGACGATAACGCACAGGGAACTTCGGTTGTTATTACGTACAGACTCAAAAACAACACCCTTGTAGTGAGAAGCTACTACCGCACGACCGAGGAAACGGCACAAAAGCTGTTAAAGCTTAATGATACAAAAGCTGTTAATAATGAGGTTGATATTTATTTCGGCCTATACGACAGCGAATATGAGTATCTCAACGACATCTACAAGTACAATTCAGAAGTCTACAACGGTGACTTCCGCGACAAATCCTTCCGCCTTTATGCCACCAGCGGATACCTTTTCCCGAAGGATATGTCAGCAGGCTTTAAGTTCGGCTATAACGACGAGGAGCTGTTCAATGCGCTCAGAGAGGATATCAAGGCGCAGAGCGCGCAGGAGCATTATCACCATTCTGCAGAAGATGAGCTCGGAGTGCTGACGTTTATGGACGATTCGGATTTTATCCTGTACTCCGGAGTGTCGGAAAAGCTAAGCGAAAAGCTGGGCGGCGATTACATACAGCAAGCTGGAATATTAATTCTCCGACAGCAAAGAGCTTTGTTATCACAAAGGATATGGTCAACACTCTGAATTATTTAGAGAAGCGCAGTCTGACGAAATATTTTGAAAACGTGCGCACGGCTGAGGATATCCGCCACGTGAAAACGGCTACCCTCGGCGAGCTTTACGGTGAGAAAAACAAGCATCTTAATATGCCGCTTTTCTACGGTGCGTTCAAATACTATGTTGTCGATACCGAAAACGGATTTGATAATTCATATTTCAGCAAGAAAAAAGCTCAAAATATTACCGACAAAGCTGAAATTCAGACGTTGCTTGATAAATCCGTGCTTTTCGGATATTGCTCAAATGACAGCAAAATTGTTGAAATTACATACAACGACGGTATTGTAGCAACAGTGATGATACCCGATTCTCAATGATTTTTACATAATCGACAGGTAAAAATTTTAAAGGGAGGAAAAAATTATGAATCTGAAATTAAACAGCCGTAAGCAATTTACGGCGATGTTCTGCCAGACGATGAAGCTGACATCAATTATGGCAATATGTGCATTTTTATGCTTTATGTTATTTACGTCTTTCAACTACGGAATGTACGAGCCTGACTACATTTACAGGACAGCGCATTTCTTTGACGACATTCGATACAACGGCTTTGAGGATTTCGCAAACCTTGCTTTCCTCGGTGCAGGTGTGTCCTTCTTTAATCTGAACGATAGCAGCGGCGATTTCGCCCAAACGTGAATCCTGGAGACCTATAACGGCAACGTCCTGAAT
>JAZNFB010000039.1:0-8082 GCA_045588895.1 Candidatus Flemingiibacterium sp. | reverse complement strand
GCCATAAATTTTGCATAATAGGCGAATATTATGCATAAAGCACAGACCTTCTATTCTCCGTGAAACCATCATTTTTAGCAAGCAGCTTGATCGGCTTTATGCTATTTCAGATATCTCTTCCAAACTACTTTTGGATGTGATATAATAACCCTAACGGACAGGGGCTACTCTTCTATTATCCCTGTGACTTTCTGTTCACTTGAAGCAGTTTGAGGCCTCTGCCTTATGGGGTTTCATTTATTGGCCGGATGTCGAAGCTACACGCTTTCTTCTAATTTCCCAGCAGGTTGTGATCCATAAGGATGTGGGGATACTGTCCGAATTCTTGAAAGGAAGGAATACCTTAATGTTCATTGTTGGTGTAGATATTGCCAAGCGAAGTCATGAAGCGATTATCATTGACCGTGAAGGCAACATCATTAAAAAAGCATTCAACTTCAAAAACGATGCTATTGGATTTTCAAAGTTAAAAGCAACTTTACAATCCGTAAGCAAAGATCCTTCGGATTTCATCATCGGAATGGAATCCACCAGCCACTATTGGCTTGCACTTTATTCCGCACTGAAGCGTGAAGGTTATCCTGTTCACGTTCTTAATCCCATCCAATCTAACGCTTTGCGAGGAATGTATATCCGCCAAGTAAAGAGCGATGAGCATGACTCGTTCATAATAGCCGAAGTAATTCGTTTCGGCAGATATACCGAAGGTAGTATGCCTCCCTCAGTCGTTTATGAGTTAAGAGAGCTTTGCCGTGCTCGCACTTTCATTGTGGATATGACTGCCGACTTGAAGCACAAGGTAATAGCCTTGTTAGATCAAGCATTTCCCGAGTATGAGACCCTTTTTACAGATGTATTCGGGATTACATCTTCAGAGCTTTTACGCACTGCCTCCGCCCCTGACGAGATACTTAACATAGACACAGAAAAGCTTACTCAGCTCATAGAGATACCAAGCCGTAAGCGTTTCGGAACAGCAAAGGCGGAAGAGATAAAAGCTCTTGCCCAAAACTCATTTGGTATTATTCTTGAACACAATACTATGGGGATTTTAATTAAGCAACACATGGAACATATTCGCTTCTCTGAACAACAGGTTGCCGAGATTGATTCCAAAATTGCTGAATTGTTTTCTCAGTTTGACATATACATAACCACCATTCCCGGCATTGGTCCGACGTTAGGTGCTACCATATTCAGCGAGATTGGAGACATCTCCAGATTTGACTCTGCCGCCAAGCTTGCCGCATTTGCGGGGATTGATCCTACCGTAACTCAATCCGGTGAATTTGTTGGAACACATAACCATATGTCCAAACGCGGCTCTCCATATTTGCGCAGAGCCATTTGGCAAGCTTCTACAGCTGCCGCTACTTTTGATCCTCATATGAAAGCATTTTTCCAAAAGAAACGTGCGGAAGGCAAGCCCTATATGAATGCCATCGGGCACGTCACAAGAAAAATGACTAACATTATTTTCGCTGTTCTCCGTGATAACAAGCCTTATTACAATCCTGATGAACAGTAATTTGGAAGTCTGAACTTCATAATTTTTCTTAAGCCCTTAATTGCTTCTTCAGCAAATTTTGAAGCAGCTGTCAAGGGCGGGCGAAGCACGCTCGTTTTACCCTTGACTGGTGTTTCAAAATTTGTATATTATTCATTGGGCTTAAGAAAAATTTTTCAAAAACCTATTGACAATTTTATAGCCGGCTGCTTCGAACTTCGTATCTTTCGAGGGGAACAGGGACCAGCTCAAGCCGCGGGTCCCTACCCCCCTCGAGCTCCCTCCGCCCTCCTTGGCTACGCCCGAGTTGCGCTCAGTCGCTAACGCTCCAATTCGCTTTGTTTGCCATGACCGTTTGTCCGCCGCCAGCTACGTCGGCGGCTCAGTGGCTCCATTGTTTCTTTTTACTGCTGTAACGCCGCATGGCGGCTGAAGTTACTTTCGGGGTTTATAGGAATAAAAAGACTGCCGCATTTTGATATGTGACAGTCCTTTTTATATTAACGCTATCTGATGAAATTCGTGCGCGCTTTTGCCTCACGCTCTGGGTAAGCAACACCTGCTTCTTTTCCTGCAGCGATCGATTTTATAAGCCACGCCATATTGTCTCCGAGTGCTCGCATAACCTGAAGCCCCTCAAGGTCTTGTTTTACCTCCTCCGGGGTATTGCCGTGAACAGAATTCCAATACTGCGAGGTTACAAGCGGCATATTGTTTATCTGAAAAAACTTATTGAGCGATTCAAACGCCGCCGATGCTCCGCCTCTCCGACATGATACAACCGCTGCACCGGGTTTACCCTGAAGCTTCGCGCCGCCGCTGTAAAACATTCTGCCAAGGAAGCTTGTAACCTGTCCCGATGCGCCTGCATAGTGCACCGGCGAGCCGACAATCATACCGTCACATTTCGCCATTTTGTCCTGTGCCGCTTCAACTGCATCACCACCGTATACGCAGTGACCGTTACCGAGCTTATAGCATCCACGACAGCCGGTACAGCTTCGTATAGGCTCTTTGCCAAGCCAGAAAATCTCTGTTTCAATGCCGTTTTTATCAAGCTGTGCTGCAACCTCCGAAAGTGCGGTGTAGGTGCAACCGAACTCGTGCGGACTGCCGTTTATAAGTAATACCTTCATGCGTTTTCCTCCGAAAAATAATCTTGTTACTTTCATTTTACTCTCTCTCGGCAAATTTGTCAACCGTCACCTCAAAAAACGCCCGAAAATTTACGAAAACTTTATTAATTACACTTTAAAATACTTGACATTGGTGTTAAAATACATTATAATATTTAATGTATATAATATTTTATTTTAACCGTCACGAAAGGAAGCTTTTAATAAGCGTTTTACTCGATTATGTATTATATTGGCGTTGATCTCGGCGGAACCAATATCGCCGTCGGTGTTGTCGATAAAGACTATAAAATCATTGCAAAGGGCAGCGTTCCGACAAATGCGAAGCGTCCGCCCGAGGATATCATGAAGGATATGGCAGAGCTCTGCAAAAAGCTCGTTGCACAGGCAAATTTGACTCTTGACGATATCGAATATGTCGGCATCGCCACACCGGGTTCGATCAATCATGCAACAGGCACAGTTCTTCGTGCGGCAAACCTTTATTTTGAAAACACCCCCGTTGTTGACCTTTTGAAAAAGCACCTTCCCGTAAAGCAGGTTTATATCGAAAACGATGCAAATGCGGCGGCTCTCGGCGAGTCTGTTGCAGGTGCGGCTCGAGGCGTTGCACACGCAATTATGGTAACGCTCGGAACAGGGGTCGGCGGTGGAATTATAATCGACCATAAGGTTTATTCCGGATTCAACTATGCAGGCGGTGAGCTCGGTCATATGTGTATCGAGCACGGCGGCAGACTTTGCACCTGCGGAATAAAGGGATGCTGGGAAGCATACAGCTCCGCAACCGCACTTATCAACATGACGAAGGAAAAGATCGACGAATGCAACGAAAAGGACATCCCGACTCTTATGAATGAGATTGCCGAAAAGGCGGGCAAGGTCAGCGGAAAAACCGCATTTGCCGCAATGAAACAGGGTGATGCCCCAGCAAAAGAGGTCGTTGATATGTACATATCCTATCTCGCCTGCGGTATTATAAACATGATAAACATCTTCCAGCCCGAAATACTCGTTATCGGCGGCGGAATCTGCAACGAGGGTGATAACCTCATGAAGCCGCTTGAGGAATTGGTCTTCGGCGGAACTTTCACGGGAAGAAGAACTGTGGCAACAACCCTCAAAATCGCCGAGCTTGGCAACGACGCCGGAATTATCGGTGCCGCAGCACTCGGAGCTTAAAGCGCAAATATCGGACGGGCAATGACTATAAGTGCTGTCTTGCTCGTCCGAAGTCTTATATCAGGTACGGTACGCTATGAAAACAAAAAAGATAAATCCGATATTCTGTGTTATTTTTGTGCTGTGGCTCACGGGAGTTGTTATCGCGACGTTTTTTGATCTTGACATATCGCTTGCCATTGCAGACAACGAGTCGCTTCTCGGGCGTATACTCGAGGTTGCCGGTGAACCTCCGGCGATACTTTTCACCTCATTTAACTTCGCGCTCATCTCGTCATATCTGTTAAGATTTTCAAAAATGCGCGCAGTAGATATCATTCTCGCAGTGCTCTGTGCCATCGGATGTGTCGGAACGGTGATTTTCACCTGCATACAGACGCTTGACTATATATCGGAATATTCGGGACATTTGCTCCATATCACATACGCTTCGATAGCGGCAGTTATCATTATAGCCCTTTTTGTGATGACTGCAATTCTCATGAGCGAAAAATCACTGAAAAAATATTACAGCACCGCCTGCCGTTGTGCCATTATCGGCGTTGCGACATTCGTTATCATTTGGCTTTTCAAGCTCATATGGGGACGTGTACGCTTCCGTCAGGGCGGTTCAGAGCCCAATGTTTTCACACCATGGTATCTGCCGCAGGGTTTTAACGGTTACTATTCCTTTCCGTCGGGACATACCGCAAATGCAACCGTAATATTCTCCTCTGTGTTTTACCTTGAATTTCTTCCCGATAAATATAAAAAATACAAGCCGCTTATTGTGACGCTCCTTGCTCTTTGGATAGCTTTTGTCGCATTCTCAAGAGTTCTCGTAGGTGCACATTTTCTCTCGGACGTGCTGTTCGGTGCGGCTATAACCCTCGCGATAATTTATTTTGTAAAAGGAAAAGATAAAAATGTACATTGATCCAAACGTATACACAACAAAGCCCGAAAATGAACGCCTTGCCAAGGAAATGCGCTGTTACGACCTGCTTGATTCGCTCGGCGTGCCATACAACCGCGTTGACCACGATGCGGCTAATACAATGGAGGACTGCGCAAAGGCAAAGGCAGTGCTCGGCGTTAAGATATGCAAAAACCTTCTTCTGTGCAACCAGCAGAAAACAAAATTCTATCTGCTTTTGATGGCAGGCGAAAAACAGTTTGTGACAAAGGATTTTTCAAAAAAGATCGGCTCATCGAGGCTTTCGTTTGCGCCGCCGGAGTTTATGGAAAAGTATCTTGACATCACTCCCGGTTCTCTCTCGGTCCTCGGGCTTATGAACGACACTGAATGTGATGTAACGCTTTATATCGACCGTGACGTTATAAGCGAGGAATATTTCGGCTGTCATCCCTGCATCAACACCTCAACCCTCGCGGTGAAAACAAGCGATCTTCTTGAAAAGGTCATACCGGCAACAAGGCATGAGATAAACCTCGTCGAGCTTGACTGAAAGGAAAAAAAGCAATGGTTACAATAACCGCCGTGGAGCGTGGATCCCTCGCTGAAAAGCATGGTATACTTCCAAAAGACATACTGATATCAATAAACGGTCACGACATACGGGACGTGCTTGATTACAGATTCCGTCTTTACGAAGAAAAGATCACGCTTAAAATACATCGAGGTCCGGAGCTTTTTGACGTGACAATAAAGAAAAGCGAATACGGCGATATCGGACTCTGCTTTGAGACCTATCTGATGGATAAAAAGCAGACCTGTAAAAACAAATGCGTATTCTGCTTCATCGATCAGCTCCCACGTGGTATGCGTGAGTCACTTTACTTCAAGGACGACGACTCAAGACTCTCGTTCCTGATGGGAAATTACATCACACTGACCAATTTGACCGACGAGGATGTTGATCGCATTATCGAGATGAAGACCTCGCCGATAAACATCTCCGTTCACACGACTGATCCCGAGCTTCGCGTCAAAATGATGAAAAACAAGCGTGCCGGCGAGGTGCTTGACTATATGCGCCGCTTTGCCGAGGCAGGAATATCGCTTAACTGTCAGATCGTCCTCTGCAAGGGCATAAACGACGGTGAGAATCTTATTCGCTCAATGCGCGACCTTACCAAGCTTACACCGAATCTGCTCGGAGTTTCTATAGTCCCTGCAGGAACCACCGACCACCGTGACGGTCTCCATCCGCTTGAGCCGTTCACCGCTGAGGAATCAGCCGCCGTTATCGACATGGTGGACGAGTTTGCGGCAGGGTGCACTAAAAAATACGGCTCACGTCTTTTCTTCTGCTCGGATGAAATGTATCTTTCCTGCGGACGTGAAATTCCCGACGAGGACTATTATGAGGGTTATCCGCAGCTTGAAAACGGCGTCGGTATGATACGCTCGCTTAAATGTGAGTTTGACGATGAGCTTGAATTTCTCTCAGATTACGACCTCACAAAACCACGTACCGTTTCAATTGCAACCGGCTATGCGGCATATGATTTCATAAGGTCACTTGCCGAGGAATTAATGCGCCGTGTGCCAACGCTTAATATTAATGTTTACCGCATCCGAAACGACTTTTTCGGCAAAAATATAACCGTTGCAGGACTTGTAATAGGCAAGGACTTGCTCTCGCAGCTTGACGGAAAACCGCTCGGCGACCGTCTTATAATTCCATCCGTAATGCTTCGTGCGGAGGGTGATATGTTCCTCGATTCGATGACGGTTGATAAGCTTTCAAAATCGCTCGGAGTACCCATTATATCTTCCGAAAGGAGCGGCACAGATTTTGTGTCGACAATACTTTACTGATATGAAAAAATTAACACTTTTATTAACAGCGGTTCTGCTATTAACTTCCCTTGTCTCCTGCGGCAAAAATTCAAGTGCCGCTGATGACACAACCACTGCAGACACAACCGTATCCGATGAAAATGCCTCTGTGTCGGCGTATACCGTTTCGGAGGAGGTATATGTGTCCGATGATAACAGTCAGCAGCATATGTTCCACTATCCCGTTTTCAGTGAGACCGAAAAAGATGAAGTCCTGAACACACTTGTTTTTAACGATTCAAAGGCAACCATGGACAGGTATCTGACATATGTCTTTGCAAGTGAAGATGACAGCAACTATGATATATCTCCTGCCGAGAGCATATATACCGGCAGCGCACTTGCAAGCTTTTTCTATGCCGGTCAACTCCACACTTCCGATGTCTCACACCACGTTTATATCGCATATCCCTTCAATGTTGACGTTAAAAACTGCAAGCTGCTCACCTTCACTGATATCGTCAAGGATTTCGCCTTACTTTCAAATTTGTTCCGTTCCGATGTATTCGCCCTCGTTTCAACCGGCAGCGACGCCTTGGATAAGGAGCTGAACAATCTTGAGCCGGATGATCTGCTTGGCGCATACAGTGACCTTTACGGATTATATCCGAATGTATATTTCACCGAAGAAAACGGAGAACTACTGTTTGTTCTCTCGCTTGACACAATACATGCGCTCGGCGGTCATGCCGAATTTAAAGCGCCTCTTGATGCCGTATCATCTGCGCTCACAGATGAAATACTCACTCTTTTGGAGGACTGAAAACAATGTCAAAACCCGTAATTGCGATTGTCGGCAGACCGAATGTCGGCAAATCGACACTTTTCAATAAGCTCGCAGGTGAGCGCATATCAATCGTTGAGGACACTCCCGGTGTAACCCGTGACCGTATCTACTACGAAATCGAATGGAACGGACGTGCAATGATACTTGTTGACACCGGCGGTATCGAGCCGAAAACCGACGATATCATCTTAAAGCAGATGAAAACTCAGGCGGAGATCGCCGTTGAAACCGCAGATGTCATCGTTTTCATGGTGGACGTTACAACCGGACTCACCGCCGCCGACCGTGACATTGCAACAATGCTTATAAAGAGCCAAAAGCCGCTCATACTCGCCGTTAACAAATGCGATTCTATCGGCGCACCGCCTATGGAGTTTTACGAATTTTATGAGCTTGGCATCGACGGCGAACCGATACAGCTTTCAAGCGTACACGGCACAGGCTCTGGCGATCTTCTTGACCGTGTTCTCGAGCTCTGCCCTGCCGACGAAGAAAGACAGGACGATTCCGATCTTATCAAGGTTGCCGTAATCGGTAAGCCTAACGCAGGAAAAAGCTCGATCATCAATAAGATTCTCGGAGAAGAACGTCTCATCGTTTCGAATATCGCTGGAACGACACGTGATGCGGTTGACACACGGGTTGAAAACGAGCACGGCAAGTTTATCTTCATCGACACCGCAGG
>JAZNFB010000038.1:0-2620 GCA_045588895.1 Candidatus Flemingiibacterium sp. | reverse complement strand
TATGCTAC
Source organism: Candidatus Flemingiibacterium sp. (assembly GCA_045588895.1). Lineage (GTDB taxonomy): Bacteria > Bacillota > Clostridia > Oscillospirales > CAG-272 > Flemingiibacterium. Next base: position 2,612 of record JAZNFB010000038.1, on the reverse strand, counting down.
GGGAACTACTGACCTTGACAAGCTCGGCGGTCTTGCAAAGAAGATGCCCAAGACGGCAATCTGCTTCCTTATCGGTGCATTCTCCATTTCGGGACTTCCGCCGTTTAACGGTTTTGCCTCAAAGTGGATGATTTATCAGGCTACATATCAGAAGGCGGCTGAAACAGGTAACTTTGCTTATGCATTCGTAACCATCGTTGCGCTTGTTGTTTCTGTTATGACGCTTGCATCGTTTATAAAGGTAACTCAGGCTGTATTCTTCGGTCAGCTTCCGAAGCACCTTGAGGACACAAAAGAGGTTCCGCTTTCAATGCGCGTTCCGATGTGGATTATGTCCGCTCTCTGTATTCTCTCCGGTGTGTTCTACAGCTTCGTTGAAAAGTTCCTTTTCGCTCCGGCGGCAAAGGCTGTGCTTAGCGTTACAAACTACATCGACAAGATGATGGGTGAGGGAACTGCTGCGGCGGCAGGTGTTGTCGATTATGCCGCAAACGACGTTGTTCTTACTCTCTGGAATCCTGTTCTCTGGCTTGTTCTCTTTGCAATTGTTCTTATCGCTGTATGCATTGTTATCCTTACGGGTGATAAGACACGCGGACGCGTTCTTGCAAAGACGGAGATTGATTCCGAGGACGGCAAGTATGCAACGTTCTTCGGTGGTGAGCAGAGTACCCATTCCCATGTTGCGGGTTCTGACCTCTTCTGGGGCTTTAAGCATGACTTCAAGGGTTATTTCAAATTTATTCAGGGCATGCACTCCGGTGTTGTGAACGACTATGCGCTTTATGCAGTTGTCGGCGCGGCACTTATCACGGTGCTTATGTTCGTGTTTGTACACTAAGGGAGGTGAGTGAAAGTGGAAACTATAGTTACTATTCTTACTAACGCATGGTCTGTTCTCGTGTTTCCGGGACTGCTCTTTGCAGTAGTAGTCGGCCTTTTGCTCGCCGGCATTGACAGAAAAATTCTCGCGCGTATGCAGAAGCGTAAGGGCCCCCCGATTCTCCAGCCGACATATGACTTTTTCAAGCTCATGGGTAAGGAGACGATAATCCCCCACGCGGCAAACCGCAAGGCTTTCCTTATCGCTCCGGTTCTCGGCTTTGTCAGCCTTGTTGTGCTGATGCTGTTCATTCCGGTGTTCGGCTACAGCCCGTTTTCAACAAACGGCGACCTTATTATCGTACTTTATCTTCTCACAATCCCGGCCGTCGCTCTTATCGTCGGCGGCTCGGCTTCCGGTTCTCCCTATGCGGGTATCGGTATCTCACGTGAGATGGTAACGATGATGGCATACGAGCTTCCGCTTGTTGTTGTTCTCCTCACGGTTGCTAAGAAGGTCGGCGGTGAAAGCCTTGTCTTCTCGCTCGGAGAGATTGGTGACTGGCAGGCGGCAAACGGACTTCTCATTTCACACTGGGCGCTTATTCCGGCAGCAATTGCAATGCTTCTTGTCATTCCTGCAGAGGTCGGCACGCAGCCGTTTGACGTTGCAGAGGCGGAAACAGAAATTTGCGAGGGCCCGCTTGTTGAGTACAGCGGCGCACCGCTTGCTGTGTTTAAGCTTAACACCGCAATAAAGATGTTTGTTATGACGTCGCTCTTTACCGTGCTTTTCTTCGGCGGAATTGATACCGGATATATCGCGCTCAACGCAGTTATCCTTGTTGCAATCTGTGCCGTTCTCACGGTAGTTTGTATGACGCTTGCTCACGCGATATGTGCGCGTCTCAAGATTGAGCATCTCTTTAAGTTCTACTGGACGGTTGTTACCGCTCTCGCGGCAATAAGCCTCATCCTTGTATGGCTCGGTCTGTAAGGGAGGTAAAACAGTATGTTTAAAAAGATTATCACAAAAAGCATGGCTAAATCCCCGTGGATTTACCACATAAACACAGGCTCATGCAACGGTTGTGACATCGAGCTTGTAGCGGTTCTCACACCGCGCTATGACGCTGAGCGTTTTGGCTTTAAGCTTGCGGGAACTCCGCGCCACGCCGATATCGTTGTCGTGTCCGGGCCTATCACAAGCCAGTCGAAAGAGCGTCTTATCCGTACGCTTGAGCAGGTTCCGGAGCCGAAGTGCGTTGTGTCCATCGGTTCTTGTCCGCGCTCCTGTAACGTTTTCAAGGGAAGCTACTCCGTTGAGGGACCTCTTGAAAACTACACACACGTTGACGTTTCGATCGCAGGCTGCACGCCGAAGCCTGAGGCAATAATCGAGGGCCTTGCAAAGGCTGCAGAAATTCTTGCTGAGAAGAGGGAGGCAATGTACAAATGAAATTTTCATTCCCGTTCTTAAAGGAAGCTCTTGGCAACCTCTTTTCAAAGCCCAGCACGGTGAATTTTCCGAAGGTAGCTGTTGAAGCTGCTCCGAAATACCGCGGCAGAATTGCTTATGACGCAGAAAAGTGCGTAAACTGCGGAATGTGCATCAAGGTTTGCTCCCCGGGCGCAATCACAAGAACAAGTGAGGATGTTCCGGAGGGAGAGAAAATTACTTATGAGTTTGATCTCACATCCTGCACCTTCTGCGGAATGTGTCAGGACTTCTGTACAACAAACGCGATTGAGCTTACCGGCGACTACCACATGGAAGTCGGATCGTAGCC